>JADFVM010000090.1 GCA_015222555.1 Pseudomonadota bacterium | reverse complement strand
GTTAATGACCTCCTATACAGCTATATTACCGATGACACGGGAGGATTACCTTATTATGCAAGGTGTCTTCATAGCAGAACACAGACACCGCAGATCATGGGAAATAAGAATAAGGTGCTAGTGAGCCGGTAATCCTGCCTAAGACTTGCTTGCCTTTTGCCCACCTTCAACCAGTAATCCTTAAATTATCCCATCTGGAAAATTGTTTAGTAGTAGGTGAAAGTGAGAAAAATAATGTACCCATATTGTAACCAAAAATATCCGAATGGATAGAAATGGATAGAAAATACCGTAAAGGATAGAGTATTTTAACTCTTTGATATTTAAAGTGAAACTTGAAAAGTGCAGACAGAAGGCCCACTTACAATTTTTGGCCTTAAGGCCCTCTCTTCAGACAACACCCATAGTGATGGACTGTGCCTCTTTTTTCAGGCAGTTATGGGAGTTAATGAAATGACGTCCCCGCGATTTTTCATGTGCAGGCCCGATTACTTCGGGATTAATTATGAAATCAATCCCTGGATGAACCGGCAGGTGGAGGTTATCCCTTCAAAGGCGATCAAGCAGTGGGAATCGCTAGTCAGCATTTTAAAGGATGATCTCCATGCCGACATTGATCTTATCTCCCCCGTGGAAGATCAACCTGATATGGTTTTTACTGCCAATGCGGGGTATATTTATGACAAAACCTTTATCCCTTCCCGTTTTCGTTTTGCGCAGCGCCAGGGAGAGGAACCGCATTTCAGGCACTGGTTTGAAAATCAGGGCTACAAGCTTATCGATCTGAAGGCGGAAGGCTTTTTCGAGGGATGCGGCGATGCCTTGCCCTTGAAAATTGCATTTTTGCCGGTTATCGTTTTAGATCAGACATCGCCTCACATACCGAGTTGGCAAAGGTTTTGATCCAGAAAGTGATCTCCCTGGAGTTGATACAGGAATGGTTTTATCATCTCGATACCTGTTTCTGCCCCCTTGACAGGGGAGACCTTATCTACTATCCGGGAGCCTTTGACGTCTATGGCTGCAAGGCCATAGAGGGCAGCATTGATGCCGGAAAGATCCTTCGCGTCAGCGATGAAGAAGCGCAAACTTTTTCTTGTAATGCTGTGTCAGTAGGAGATGATGTTGTCATGAATGTTGGGGCGCCAAAACTCGTAGAAGAACTTGAGCGGCGGGGATATAATGTTTACCCGACAGACCTGTCAGAATTTTTAAAAAGCGGAGGCAGCGCCAAGTGTCTCACCTTGAGGCTGGAATAAGGGGGGCGGTCAAAAGATAAGCCCTTTTAGTAACTTAGAAATAATGTTCTGCGATTTTCTGTCAGAATATTATTTTGTGAAGGCACTTATCCGGTTCATCCGGGCTAACAGATACCTGCCTTTTGTTTCGCTGAATAGAGCGTATTGTATAACAGCATGGTAATCGTCATTGGGCCCACACCCCCTGGAACCGGTGTGATCGCTGAAGCTACCTTTGACGCGGCTTCAAATTCAACATCGCCTACCAGTTTTTTGTCACCCACTCTGTTAACACCAACATCAATGACAACGGCACCCGGTTTAATCCAGTCGCCTTTGATCATTTCCGGCTTGCCGACGGCGGCGATGACGATATCTGCACTTTTTACCTTTTCTTTGAGGTTTTTTGTTCTTGAATGGCAAACAGTGACAGTGGCATTTTTCTGGAGCAGCATGAGAGCAATCGGTTTACCGACGATATTACTCCGCCCTACCACAACGGCCTCCTTGCCTTCAATCTCAATTCCTATTTGTTCCAGCATTTTTATGATGCCGTAGGGCGTACAGGGTTGAAATGAGGGTTTGCCTACCAGGAGGCAGCCCACGTTATAAGGATGAAAGCCATCCACATCTTTGGAAGGTGAAACTGTTTCAAGGACTCGTGTTTCGTTTATATGGTCAGGCAAGGGGAGCTGAACAAGAATGCCGTGAATTTTGTCATCTGCGTTTAGGGATTTGATGAGTGCAATCAGCTCTTCTTCTGACGTTTCAGCAGATAATTTATGCTCTTTAGAATGAAATCCGGACTCAATACAGGCCTTTTCCTTCATCCCGACATATACCTTTGATGCCGGGTCTTCACCTACAAGTACAACCGCCAACCCGGGTATTATCCCTTTTTCTTTTTTTAAGTCTTCTGTCTCTTTAGCAATTTCTGATCTAATATTTGCGGCAATCTCTTTGCCGTTGATTACAGTCGCCATTTTTTATAATTTAATCCCTCTTGAGGTTTTCTAACTTATACCAAACGAAAAAAGCGGGAATAAACCCGCTTTCCTTGCTTCCACATAAACCGCTAATATTAAGCTGCCGGGCAGCCGTCACAGGATGATGCTTTAGGTGTGTCACAGCTTGCAGCCTTCTTTTCCTTGGAATAACCATCCGAGTACCACCCACCTCCTTTGAGGTGAAAAGCACCGGTTGACATCATCTTTTCCACATCTCCACCGCATTGAGGGCAGGTTGAAGGTGCAGGATCGGAAATCTTCTGCATCATTTCAAAAACATGATCGCATTTGGTACATCCGTATTCGTATATAGGCATCTGTTTTTGTCCTCCAGATAGGTTGCAATTATTATGTGTATTTTAAGAAAAACCTTTGATTTTGTCAACTTTTTTAGCCATTTAAGACATCTAATATGATGCCATGGCCGGGCAAGCGAAATTTAAGGCCAAGAGTTTTAGTCCTAAAATTTGGCCGGCATTGTCCCTGTGGAAACTCAACAGTATAGAAATATCGAGATAGAATCTTTCCCGGCTCGATAGATATTAAAGAATCTTCTTAATCTCTTTTTCAAGGTCTTCCCGGCCAAAGCGGCCTTGAACGATTCCTTCAGCATCGATAAGAATAACACCGGCGCCAAAGATGATACCGTAGATCTTTGCTATTTTATCTCCCTCATTAAAACCGACAGGCCTGGTTAGTTTATTTTCCTTGACGTATTTCTTAATGTCCTCCAACTTGTCCTGAATGCCGATGCCGATAATGTTAAGATCGCTACCTTTATATTTTGTCTCTACCCCCTGGACCAGGGGGATTTCATCTTTATAGCGCCATCGCCAGCTGGCAAAGAAATAAAGGATAAGCGGTTTTCCCCTCAGCTCCGAAAACCCTATCTGCCCCCATCAATAAGGTCCAGTTGGCGGTAATAAGAGGAAAATCTTTTTATTTATTTTTTTAAGAAAGGCTTTCAATATCAAGGCCATATGTTTTTATTTTTTTATGGAGATTACTTCTTTCGACACCAATAGCCTCTGCTGTTTTTGAAATATTACCCTCATTTTCCAGAAGTTTTTCTATAAGAAAATCTCTCTCAAAGCTACTTTTTGCCTCCTTCAGAGTTGCATATTTTTCGAAGGTATGACCCTGTTTTACTTCCCCGGAAATAGAAGGTGGAAGATCCGCTTTTTTAATAGTGGCGCCCGGCGTCATAATGACCAGTCTTTCTACCAGGTTCTTTAATTCTCTAACATTTCCCGGCCAGGAATATAATTCCAGCACCTTCGACGCGTCCGCCTCAAATCTTTTTTCTTCGGCACCTGCATCGGCACAGTAAAGAGC
>JADFVM010000089.1 GCA_015222555.1 Pseudomonadota bacterium | reverse complement strand
CTTGCCACAATGTTGAGTTTTGTAATACAAAATCTGACTCAACATGTCCAGTGGACACATTGATACTTTAGGAAGGATTCACGAGTTTCGATGGATAGCAGCTATTTTTATTTCAGAAGGTGAGATTGTCAGTACATATCAATCGTTTCATTGAAAACAAAAAGGATTTGTTATTTAAATGTTTTCTATAGGGAATTAATTAATTTCTCTTTCTTGATATATGTATTAGAATATAAAAGTTTATTACTTTTAGAATAGAATATTCGGCTCGGTTATACATGGTAGATTGTGGATTTATCCAAGATCGATTGTTGCGAAAATAAGTTTACATAGAATGTCAGATATGCCCGGCATTTTTAAATTTTTGGAGGTGACTTTAAAGTGGACGAAAGGATCAAAGAAAGAAGTCATATCCTTATAGTGGATGATGATGAAAACCTGAGACTCTCTTTAAAGATATTCTTGGCAAAAGACGGATACTGTAAGATCAGTGATGTCTCATCCTACGAAGAGGCACTAGAAATTCTAGCAACGCAAAACATTAATCTCATCATCAGTGACATTATCCTAAAAGGCGCCTCAGGCATGGACCTGCTCCGTCAGGTGAGGGAAATGGGCCTCAAATGTCCTGTGGTGATGATAACGGGATATCCTAGTGAAAAGACTACATCAGAATCGGACCAACTGGGGGCATTCGAGTATATGCATAAGCCGGTGAAGAAGGATGACTTCCTTCGTGTCACGCGTGAGGCATTACAGCAGCATATCAGCTTAAATGCAAAAGAAAAAAACAGCTGACAAAAGAAGAATATAAGCTGTGGGAAATCCCTCAGGTATTGGATTAGATTACACTTCAGCGGTTTCAGAATTTTTATCTGACTCTGGCAAAGGAAATCGCGTGGTAACCTTGGTATATTCACCTTCGACACTTTCAATAATAAGTCTGCCATCATGGTCCGTTATTATACCGTGGCTGATTGCCAGACCCAAACCTGTCCCCTCACCGGCTGGCTTGGTGGTGAAGAAGGGGTTGATTACCTTGTCAATTATCTGGGCAGGGATACCGATGCCGGTATCATGAAAACTGATGTCGATAACCTCTTCGTTCTCGACTTGTTTAAGTTCAGCATAAATACTTAGTTTCTTCTCCGGGTTACTACCCGGATATTTCTGGTTTAATGCATAACGGGAATTATTGATAATATTGATAAAGACCTGCATAAGCTGCTGGGAATTTGCAAAAATAAGCGGTAACGTTTCGGAGACATTCACTTCCAGGATTATACCGTCCTTTAAAATTTGAGTATCTGTTAAGGTAAAGGTTTCCTGAATTGCCTGATTAATCACAACCAAGGACTTACCTCGTTCACCTTCCCGGGCAAATGACAAAAGACTCCTGACAATATTGCTTACTCGGTCTCCCTCCCTCATTATTCTGTGAAGGAGATCCTCCGTCACTGGTCCGTCTTCCTCAATTTCATCAATAAGGATCTGTGCAAAATTAATTATACTGTTTATGGGATTATTGATCTCGTGGGCCACTCCGGCAGCGAGTTCGCCGAGCGAAGACATATGCCCGGCGCGCATGGCTTCGGTCTGCACGGTAATATCCTGGGCCATAAAGACAACCCCCTGAAAATCACCGTGATCATTGCGGATACACGAAGCGGAAAAAAGGACTCGTATCTTCTTGCCGTCCTTTGATTGATATATGGTTTCCCCGGTGCCACCGAAATCATGAAGTGATGAATCGTTAAAGCCGAGTTCATCAAAATATCCCTTTGCAAAAACAAACGACATCGGTTTGCTAAGAAGTTCTTCTTCAGAATATCCAAGTAAATCACACGTGGCTTTATTGATATTTTTTATATAAGCATCTCGGTCCACTACAATAAGGGAGTTAAGCATGGAATGAATAATGTTATCCGTATAGGCCTTTGCCGAGAGAAGATCATTGCGGAACTTTTTGAGATCCAAAGTCATTCGATTGAATGACTTTGCTAAGCTGCCGATCTCATCTTTAGAGTTTATATCGATCATGAACCCGAACTTTCCCTCGGCAATGTTCTTGGTGCCCTCCACAATCTTATTCACAGGTCGGTGTACCATAAAAAAAACAAACGAAATTGAGATACAACAGACAACAAGTATAGTCAGTAATAAATATCCTCTAAAGTGGTTTTCATACTCATGCTGACTGGCATCCACCTTGTCGAGCTGCATGATAACATCGAGAACCCCAAGCACTTTCTGTTCAGGACTGTGAGCGTGACAATCTGAAGTTGTACATGACGTGTTGCTCTTGATTGGACTGATTAAACCGAGGACATGATTGCCCTCCTGGTTAAAATAATCACGGGTACGCTTCATAATGGAGATGTCACCGGCAGGCAGTTTCGAGCCATCACTGTGGCATATATTGCAGGCATCGGCGTGCATGTTTACCATGGTGTCGACCTCTGCCTGGTTAGTTGAGAAAGTGATTTGTCCTTCTTTATTGTAAATTCTGATTTTCTGGATACCTGGCTCCCTGGCTATGTCTGCGATAATTCGATAAATGCCCTCCCTTTCGTTGGTCATCATGGAGTAATTGGTACTACGTTTGATAATATCACTGACCTGGTCAGCATTTTGGTAAACCCCCATCATCATATGACGTCTGTACATACGAAGGTTGAGTATGCCTATCAAACTGAAGATAACAATTAAGGAAATACTAAGATAGATAACAAGTTTGGGACCAAGGCCTAGCTTGAAGGGTTTCATTACCT
>JADFVM010000088.1 GCA_015222555.1 Pseudomonadota bacterium | reverse complement strand
GGAAATCTGCCCTCACGGGGCGATAGTGCCGAAGCAGGGATGGTTGTTGAAAATGATAGGTGGTAAGTCGTGACGTGTGTGAGCTAAAGTGAAATTCCAGGGTAGAAATATGATAAAGTCGCAATAACTAAAATTTGCCACAGAGGACACAGAGAGCATAGCGCTAAACACCTATAATCTAAAGCCTTTCTCTGAGTCCTCTGTGAACTCTGTGGCTAAATAAGGACTTTTTACGATTTTATCAAATATAGATATGTTTATTTTTTTTGCTTCCTCTTCAATGTTGCGAATGCAAGCTTGCTCGTTGTTTTTATAGAGCCATCTTTGTCGATATAAAATTGACCGCCGTAGGGATCTTTCGGGATTGTTTTTATGATGCCGAAATCTAAAAGCACTTTAAGATTTCTCGGCTTCACAGCCATCCTATCCTCATACAACGATGCCGCTCTTTCCAGATAGAGTATTTTTTTAAGTGCATCTAATCGTATCGTATAGTTTTTCCTGATATCCGCATTCTTTTCGTTTGTCAATAGAGCTTCTAAAAAAGATATGGCCGTTTCTGTTGCGCCTTCCTTGTAATAAAGCCTCGCCGCCAGAGTGGGGAGCATGCCCCAGGCGCCCGGCCTTTTATGTGCTTCTAAAAGGTAATCAGCACCTTCCTTGTTTTTACCCTGGAAAAAAAATTTATTAAAACCGACAAGAAAAGGTAGCCACCAGTCCCAGCTTCTGGCATCTACGCCTTTTTGAAGTAAGGTGTTGGCTTCCTCATACATATGCGCATCCCATGTGAAAATACCATTGGCAACATAATAGGGATCCTGAAAATAGGGATCCAGCTCGGTAATGACATGAAAGTTGTGGTTTAACCATTGCCAGTCTTCTTCTACAAGGGATTCTTGTTGCCCGGCTTTGCCACCGTAAAACTGGGAGGCTCTTACAAAGAGAAAATCGGCCGTAACTGTCTTAAATTCCAATGTCATCAGTTTTAAGACAACAGGCGGTAAAGTAAGGCCCTTTACCTGCTGGGACTTGATTTGTTTTCGTGAGTTTTCGAAGCCTGAAAAAGTGGTAATGTAACCAATGAGAAAAATTGAAAGTGCGATGAGGCTGACAGATACTGCTTTCACGGGAATTCCCTTCTTCTCATAATCAGAGCTCCCGCCACGGCCATAATAGCGATATAAAAACCCCAGTATAAAGAGGTGGAAAGAATATAGCCTGAAGGCAGGGCAAGTCCATGGGCCGCCTGGATTTTAAGGTCAAAAGCGGAAAGATTGGGAAAGATGTAATAAACAAATTTGATTACCGCCGCTACGGCAGGGGATATTTCTACACCCTCAATTTTTGCTTCAAGCAGTCCTTTCACCACCTCTGACGTGGAGCCGATGATATAGGTCGCAATAGTAAGGACAAGGGAGATGAAGGATGTTGATGTAAATGAAGAGAAAAAAACAGTAATAGAAGACAATAAAATAAGTTTCATGGCGATAAAGGCAATCGCGATGAAATATATGTGCCACTTGAATATGGATTGAGGATTTTCATAACTCAGTTTGGAAAGATAGACCGGGATGGAGGATAAAATGCCGAGAAAGAGTGTACAGACTATAAGAAGCATGGCAATCCCTAAAAGTTTTCCTAAAATATACTGCTCTCTTGAAATTGGCCTTGAAATGACCATGTAAATTGTTTTTTTGTCGATATCCTTTGAAAGAAGATTAATCCCGATAAAGAGGACAATAAGCAGGCCTGAAAAGGAGATGGTTGACAGGCTGAGATCTGCCGCCACCTTTACGATGTCCCTCATGAAGAGATCGGTAAGTGTCTCCGTAACGGCAAACATAAAGAGGACCATAATTAATATGCCGAATAAAGCTCTGCTTTTAATACCTTCTTTAAAGGTGATATACCCCAGGCTCCATATGCCGTTCACTCTCTCAGCCCTCCAGATCTTTTAACTTCATCCATAAAAATACTTTCCAGCGTTTCTCCCTGGTGCAGATCATTTTTTACATCTATTAGGCGGATCAAGTCTCCGTTAATGAGAATGGCGGCTCTGTCACAGAGTCGTTCTATATCATGTAGAATATGAGAACTGAAGAATATCGTTTTTCCCTCTTCCTTTAATTTTAGAATGAGGTTGAAGACCTTGATTCGTCCCATAGGGTCAAGGCCGCTCATCGGTTCATCAAGAATAAGTATCTGGGGGTCGTGAATGAGGGCAAGAGCAAGTCCCGCTCTTTGAACCATACCCTTTGAATAAGATCTAAGGGGGCGTTTCATTGCATCAATCAACTCCAGCTCTTCCAATAGCTGAAGGGTCCTCTCACGAATAGCTGGCGCAGCCATGTTGCAGCTCTTTCCCCCGAACCACAGCAGTTCTTTGGCTGAGAGGTGGTCATAGAAGTAAGGGTTTTCCGGAAGGTAACCCACAAGTTTTCGTACATTCTTGTCGGAAGGGTTTTTGCCCATTATGGTGACAGTCCCTGAGGTGGGGCGAATGAGATTGAGAAGTATTTTAATGGTTGTGCTTTTGCCGGCACCATTTGGCCCTAAAAAACCGAATACTTCCCCCTCCTCAATTTTTAGCGAAAGTGATTTTAAGGCAATGATCTTTTTCTTTGAGAAATCCTTTTTAAAGACCTTAGTCAGGGATTTTGTTTCTATTGCCGACATAGCTTTCATTCCTTTAGCAGCTGCATAGCCTGTTGAAAAACTTCATCAACGGTTATGAGTTTCATACACTCTCTTCCCCTGCGACAGCCTGGTGTGTGTCCGAATCTGCTACAGGGACTGCAACTTACATTTTTGGAGACCATACGGTGCTTATCTCCAGGGGGAGCCCATTTGCGATAGTTTCCTGGCCCGAAAAGGGAGACTGTTTTGCTCCCCAGCCCAAAGGCGAGGTGCATTATACCAGAGTCTCCTGTGATCAGCAAGGATGCTTCTTTTAAAACTGCGGCTGATTCAGTAAGAGAGAGTTTCCCGCAGAGATTGAGGGATTCCGGAATTCCATCTGTAATAATTGCGCCTGATGACAGATCATCACGTGAACCGACGACGACGATGGCATAACCCTCTTTATTTAATTTGAAGGACAACTCGTAAAATTTTTCAGCTTCCCATCTCTTTTCTTCCGTACTGCCGCCGGGGAAAAGGGCAATGATTTTTAAACCGGAAAAATGTTTCAGCAAGGAGTTCACGTAATCAGTGGCGGCAGGATGAAGCGAAATGAAGGGAACTGACCTTTTGTAAGCCTCTTTTTTTGTTAATTGTGAGGCGAGGTTTAAAAAACTGTCTATTTCATGCTCATCCTGACTGTAACTAACCTTGCTGTTAAAAAGATCGCGGCGCTTGTTGGTTGAAAAACCTATCCTTATAGGCGCGCCTGTCAGGTAGGCCATAACAGCGGAGAGCCTGTACCACTGTTCTGTATCAATCACTGCGTCATACCTTCCCCTGATTGCCTGAAACAGTTCTTTGGGCCTGTCATATAAAAGGAGTTTGTTAATGGCGGGACATAAAGAAAAAACTTCCGAGTTTCTTTTCTCTGCCAGTATGTCAATTCCGGCCTGCGGGAAGGCTGTTTTAATTGAATGTATGGCTGGAATGAGAAGGACGGCATCACCAATACCGCCCGGTCGAAGGATTAGTATAGATTCCGGCACCTCAGAAACTGTCTGGCGGGGAGAAAAGAGCAGTTTTACTATGCGGACAGCAATGGGGCCAAGGAGGGTATCCAGCCCTTTTAAAAGCTTTATTTTATTCGTCAATTTGCCTGTAAAGGGAGTACCTGATCTTAAGTCTCAAATAACTCATTTTGTTTTTGATATAAATACACCGTCCCAATCAGCCGGTGGCGGGGATTGATATAAGGCTTTGCTCTGTTTTATGTATAGCTGCGACGGAGTATCGCTGGGCCGAATTTTCAAAACTTTCTCAAAAGCCTCTATCGCTTCCATCCATTTCCTGGCCATATACAAGCCGAGGGCCGATTCAAAACTTTCCGCCAGTTTAAGATATCTTTTGTCACCGTCTCCTTTTGCCAAAAGCTCGAAAATTTTAACAGGCTTGTTTTTCCCTTTCACTTTGACTGCACCTAGTTGACGACAAACTAATTTATCTTTTACTTCACTGTAGGTTTCCTCACTGATGATGATGTTTGATCCGTAGACTTTATTCAAGCCTTCAAGTCGCGATCCCAGGTTGACGGTATCGCCCATAACTGTATAATCAAAGCGTCTTTCAGAACCCATATTGCCGACAACCATGGGGCCCGTAGCGACCCCTATTCCTATATCTATCCTCGGAAAATTCTTCTCTTCCCATGTCTTATGGAGTTTTTTCAGGTCTTGCATCATATCAAGAGCGGTCAAGCAGGCGGTGTAGGGATGATTCAATCGTTCCATCGGTGCCCCGTAGATGGCCATTATGGCATCTCCCATATATTTGTCCAACACACCATCATGTTCAAAAACTCTATCAGTCATGACTGTTAGATATTCATTGAGAAAGTGTACAAGCGCCTGCGGTTCCATTTTCTCTGAAATGGTGGTAAAGCTTCTGATATCTGAAAAAAGGACGGTGAGTACTTTCTTATCGCCGCCCAGCTTAAGCTTCTCGGGATTTTTGAGGACTTCATTGACGACGGAGGATGTCATGTAATACTGGAAAGCCACCCTTACTTTTTTCTTCTCCCGCTCTTCAGTCATGTAGCGATATAGGGTGATTGTTATATAGATGGCCAGAAGTGAAAAAAGAGGATAAATAATGGTGAGCCAGTACCCTCTGTTGACAAAGGCGTAGAAGTTTCCACCGATATAGGCGCATAGTAGGACAATGAAGATAATAAATGCTGAGCGTGCACCCAGCTTTGGCAATACAATACCTAAGAAAATCCCTGTAGCAAGGATAATCAATATGTTGACTAAATCCGTCCAGTCAGGTTGGCTGAGAAAATTATTGTGTAGAATGTTATCAATTATATTGGCATGCACTTCAACGCCTGGAAACTGTTCATCAAAAGGTGTTACTCTCATATCATAGACAGCAACAGCGGTTGCCCCGACGAGAACGATCTTATTTTTTAATTTTTCTACAGGAACTTTTTTTTCAAGCACATCGTAAACTGAATAATGAGGAAAAGTCTTTCGCCCACCCCTGAAGTTAATGAGAAAGTTGCCCTCAACATCGGTTGGGATTGACTTTTTCCCTAAAGTAATATTTTTTATGCCATAGATATCAATAGTTCTTGATAGATTAGGTTTACCCAAATAGTGTCTTACAAGCTGTAAGGAGAGTGGAGGGAAATCTTCTCCTTTAAAATTCATGATAAGGGGTGCCCACCGTATACTACCATCAGGGTCGGGATTAATGTTGAAGTGTCCGAAATCACTGGCACCTTGAGATAACTCCGGCAGGTTGGCCTCTATTGAGTAGTTTTCTATGGCGTACAATACTTCCGCTGATGACGGTGTTGAATACTCTATTAAAGAATATGCCGATTTTGTCATGCTTTCCGGAAGGGTGTTATCTTCAGCTTTAACATGTTCAAGGTTTTTATTAGACTTATGAAAGAAATAACCGAGGATAGTCCTTTTTGAACGTCTAATAGCATCGGCAAGGATTGCGTCATTATCTGTATCCCTTTTCATGTTAGTGAGATAAGAAGTGAGTTCCGAATTCCTGATGGACAGGGATTTAACCTTCTTCTCTATCTTGCTTAATGTGTTAGATTCAGATATTTGGTCCGGTTCAGCGAAGACGATATCAAATCCTATACTATTTACATTATATTCGCTTAATGCATCAATCAATTGAGCAATAGTTTTTCGCGGCCATGGCCATCTGCCCAGTTTGTCCAGACTCTTTTCATCAATGGCGACAATGGCAACCTCGGGGCCCGGTTGGGTTTCACCTCGTGCTCGAAAGCGCAGATCCAGGCTTTTGCTTTCCATCATGTCAAATAGGGGGAATTGGCCGTAATAGAGTGCAATGGTGAACAGAGAAATAAAAAGGCTGATGAGGAGGGGGGGATTGCAGATAAGGCGTTTCATTGAGCTCCCATTGTCAGATTCAATGACCTGATTGTATCAAAATAAGTATTGAAGTCAATAACGTATTTATCTGCTGTCGTGAATGTTACTGCAGGTCCATTAATTTTAAAATTGAATAAAGTTTAGCGCATAAAAAAAGGCAGGGTGCAAACCCTGCCTTTTTTTAAGGTAATGAAAATTTAAGTTATGTCAGATTCCTTTCAAGTTCGGCAATCTTATCCAGCCTTTTCTGATGCCTTCCTCCTTCAAAGGTCGCCTCCAGCCAGGCCTTGACTAATTCCCTTGCCAGTCCCTTTCCGGTCACACGTCCACCGATGACGATTATATTTGCATTGTTATGTTCTGTGCTCATTCTGGCTGAGAAAACATCATTCAGCAGAGCGGCCCTAATACCCGGTATCTTGTTTGCCACGATGGACATCCCTATGCCTGTACCGCAGATAAGAATGCCTTTTTCAAATTCCTGCGAGGCTACCCGCCTGGATAATTTAATACCGTAATCGGGATAATCAACGGAGTCATTGTTGTTTGTGCCCAGGTCGGTAAACTCATAACCGGCATCATTAAGGAAGTCTTTAATATCCTCTTTTAACTCAA
Organism: Pseudomonadota bacterium; assembly: GCA_015222555.1. Lineage (GTDB taxonomy): Bacteria > Desulfobacterota > JADFVX01 > JADFVX01 > JADFVX01 > JADFVM01. The sequence goes on along the minus strand of JADFVM010000088.1, from coordinate 2,497 downwards.
ATCCACCGTGGTCACTGGCAATAGCAATCATATTAATAGTTTATATTTTTTTGAAAATAAGGGTGGCATTGGTACCGCCAAAACCAAAAGAGTTTGACATGGCCACATTTACTTGTGCATCCCTTGCTTCATTAGGAACATAATCAAGATCACACTCCGGATCGGGGTTTTCCAGATTCATCGTTGGTGGAAGGATTCCCCTTTCTATGGCAAGAAGAGAAAATATAGACTCAACAGCGCCTGCCGCTCCCAAAAGATGACCTGTCATGGACTTGGTGGAGCTGACGGCTGTCTTATAGGCACTGTCCCCAAGGACTTTTTTGATTGCCATCGTTTCGCCGGCATCGCCGGCAGGTGTTGAGGTGCCATGGGCATTAATATAGTTGACCTCTTCGGCGTTGACCTTCGCATCTTTCATGGTCATTTCCATGCATCTGGCCGCACCTTCCCCCCCTTCAGAAGGAGAGGTCATGTGGTAGGCGTCACCTGACATGCCATATCCAGCAACTTCACCATAAATCTTTGCACCTCTTGATTTGGCTGATTCCATTTCTTCGAGTATAAGGATACCTGCGCCTTCACCAATAACAAAACCATCCCGCTCAGCATCAAAGGGCCTGCTGGCCTTTTCCGCTTGGTCATTACGTGTTGAGAGTGCTTTGGCAGAGCCAAAACCACCGAAAGCAAGGGGGCAGATGACTGATTCAGATCCACCAGCGATCATAGCATCGGCATCGCCTCTCTGTATTATTTTGTATGCATCTCCGATAGCATGCGTTCCCGTTGCACAGGCGGTGACAACGCTGGAGTTAGGACCTTTGGCGCCATATTTAATGGAAATATGGCCGGAGGCCATGTTGATAATGATCATTGGAATGAGGAAAGGTGATATCTTTCGCGGGCCGCCCTTCAAGTATTGGTCATAGTATCTTTCGATGGCCGGCAGCCCACCCATGCCTGAACCAACCATCACGCCGACTCTCTCGGCATTGTCCGGGGTGATCTCCAGTCCGGCATCGTCCATTGCCATTTGAGCTGCACCCATGGCGTAGTGGATGAAGGTATCCATTTTTTTGATATCCTTCTTCTCGATATAGAGGGAAGGATCAAAGCCTTTCACTTCACCGGCAATGCGTGATGGGAAATCGGAGGCATCGAATCTTGTTACAGGGCCGATGCCGGAAACGCCTTTAATCAGGTTTTCCCAGCTCTCTTCAGTCCCTATCCCGAGAGGTGTAATCGCACCGAGCCCGGTTACTGCCACTCTTCTCATAAATAATGTTCTCCTGAATCTGGAGGATCAAGTTATTCTTTGTGCTTATTAATATAATTTACGGCATCCTGAACAGTTTTAATCTGCTCTGCATCTTCATCGGGAATCTCTACGCCGAATTCCTCTTCAAGTGCCATGACCAGTTCTACTGTATCCAGTGAGTCAGCTCCAAGGTCATCTATGAAAGAGGCGTTCTCAACGACATCTTCCTTATTTGCCCCAAGTTGCTCCACAATAATTTCTTTTACCTTTTCCTCAATTGACATGTTATACCTCCTGATTTGATTTAATTAGTACCGTTGTCTTATTTTATTTATAGAATGTAGTCATCAGGCCTAGCTCACAGATCGAGCCTTTCATTACATATACATTCCGCCATTCACACTAATGACCTGACCCGTAATATAGCTGGATGCTTCACTGGCAAGAAAGAGTACAGCATTAGCCACGTCGTCAGAGCTTCCAAGTTTTCCCATGGGAATCTGCGCTGTCAGTTCATCTCTGGCTTTCTCCGGGATGGCATCTGTCATGGCTGTGGCAATAAAGCCAGGAGCAACGGCGTTTATGTTAATGCCTCTCGCTGCATATTCTCTGGCCGCGGTTTTAGTCAGGCCAATAACACCCGCTTTCGAGGCGGCATAATTTGCCTGTCCCACATTTCCCATGAGGCCAACAATAGACGCGATATTAATAATCTTGCCGGAGCGCTGCTTTGACATATGTTTGACTGCCGACCGTGTGCAGTTAAATGTCCCTTTCAGGTTGATATTAATAACGGCATCCCAGTCTTCGTCCTTCATTCTCATTAGAAGTGTATCTCTTGTAATTCCGGCGTTATTAACAAGGACATCTATGCCGCCCAGGTGCTGGACAACCTTTGAAACCATTTCATCGACACTTTTCGAGTCTGCCACATTGCCTTCTATGGCAACTGCCTTTCTGCCAAGAGATTCTACTTCTTTGGCGGTGCTAATTGCAAGCTCAAGGTTAATATCCGATATAGCGAGGTCAGCGCCTTCCTTTGCCATAAGGAGAGCAATGGATTTGCCAATACCCTGGGCTGCACCGGTAATTAAAACTCTTTTTCCTTCTAATTGCATATGACCCTCCTTAACCCGTATTTCTCACCAACTTTCTACTGCGGCGGTTAAAAGTCACACCCTGCCTGGCTTTTGCTCGGTCGGGCTGCTCGACAGAGTGTCAACTATGCCTGCGCGGCCCTCG
>JADFVM010000087.1 GCA_015222555.1 Pseudomonadota bacterium | reverse complement strand
GTTGAGCTATTAAACAAGTATCTCTCTTCCATGGTTGATGTTATTTTCCATAATCAGGGAACACTGGACAAATTTATTGGTGATGCCATTATGGCATTCTGGGGCGCGCCTATCAGAGTTTCCGATCACGGGAAGATGGCTGTAAAGGCTGCTCTTGAGATGACAAAAGCACTTGAACAACTTAACGCAGATTTTGTTGCTCAGGGGCACCCGCCATTCAAAACGGGTATCGGTTTACATACCGGTGAAGTTATATTGGGAAATATCGGCTCTGAAAAGAAGCTGGATTATACTATCATCGGTGATAATGTCAACCTTACCTCAAGGCTCGAAGGGCTCACTAAGGAATATGGTGTCAGTTTGCTTATTTCTGAAGAAACCTATAAGGAGCTTGATGGTGAATTTATCTGCAGGATTGCCGATCATGTGAAGGTGAAGGGGAAAAATGAAGCAATCAGGATTTATTCCGTCATCGGTATGACCGGTGAATCAACGGAAGAGTCTGAGTTGAATCGAAAAATTTGCAGGTATTCAGAAGCTGCTTTTAACAAATACCTGAATCGTCAGTTTGAAGAAGCAATGGAAATGAATATAAAGCTTAAAAAATTCATTAAGGACGACTGCATTTCCGAAATTTTCATTAAAAGATGTCGGGAATATATTCAAACGCCACCCCCGGAAGAATGGGATGGTATCTTTACAATGAAAACAAAATAGCTCAACTTTGAGGCCAAAAGATGAAGAAGGTTATTTTAATCATCACACTGTTATTGATCTGGTCTGATCCGGCATTGGCCGGAACGATGTATGTGAAAAGTTTTAAGGCCAGACTTCTGTCCATACCCTCTTTCAAAGGGAAAACAGTTTCCACTGTAGGACGAGGTGGCGCTGTTGAGCAGTTAAAAAGAAAAGGGAGATGGGCTCTGGTAGAGCACAATGGGGAAAAAGGATGGGTATCCAGGTACAGCATCTCGAAAAGACAGCCAATGAAGCGTGTCTCACGTCTCAAAAAGAGCAGGGTGAAAAGAAAGGCCAGGAGAAGAGCTTCTGCATTCATAAGCGCAGCCGCAGCCAGAGGCCTCACTGATTATGACAGAACGCGGAAGGGTGAAAAAGGTTTTGCCGTAGATTTTGATGCCCTTGAAGTGATGAAGTCAATAGAGATTAATGAAGATGAGGCAGTGACCTTTATTGCTGAAGGAGTCGGTCGATGAAGAACTCGAAGGTGATAATGCTCATCTGTGCCTCTCTATTCTTTTTGTGTGGAACAGTATGGGCAGATGATACGGTTACCGAATTCAGGAAGCGATCCTCCGACAGGGCGACTGAAATTTCCGAGAGTGATATTGAGGCTGAAATTCAGTTTGGTGAAGAACTAGCCGCCAGAATCCTTGGCAGGTTCCGGGCATATGATAATGAAAAGGCAACACGATACATTAACCTCATCGGGAAAGGTCTTGCTTCCTATTCAAATCGGCCTGAAATCGAGTTCAGGTTCGCCATCCTCAATACAGACAGTATCAATGCCTTTGCGGCCCCCGGTGGGTTCATATTTATAACGAAGGGTACTTTAGAAATGGTTGAAAATGAGGCCCAGCTGGCCGGTGTTCTGGCTCATGAAATTGCACACATCACAGAAAAACATATTGTAAAGGAACTGAATATTAAAGGGGGTGATGAGTCTCCACTTGCCGGTTTCGCTTCAATCCTGGGTGGGGGGACGTCTGAGACAATGCGTGTTGCCCTTACTCAACTAGTAGACAAGGCCGGTGAGATTCTTTTTGAAAAGGGCTTGAAAAAAGAAGATGAACTGACTTCAGATAAAGTGGCCCTCATGACAGTCACAAATGCAGGTTACGATCCCGTTGCCTACAAAAGACTTCTTCAAGGTATAAAAGAAAAAGAAGAGGGGACGGAAAAAACTAAAATCGTGAGTACGACCCACCCGAGTTATGAAGACAGAATTAAGGCGATGGAAAAGATAATCTCACGTGAATGGTTGAATGAATTAAAGTATCTCCTAGTGAAGGAGAGGTTTGATGAGTATATCAATTTATAAGTGTAAAAAGATCTTATTCACTTCATGGAGGGGGGCTCTTTTGTTTGCAGCTATTATTACCTTCCTGCCTGGTTTCTCAGCCGCCGATGAATGGCACTATAAAGATGTTGTTGTCGGGGATCGTGCTGCCGGAATGGGTGGTGCTTATAGTGCTATCGCCGATACGCCCGAAGGCGCTTATTACAATCCTGCCGGTATAGTGTATAGTGTGGGGAGAAGTCTTTCCGTCAGTGTCAATGCCTATCGTCAAAGCTGGACGACATATGACAGTGTGCTGGGTGGTGGAGACTGGAACAGGAAATCGTCCAGTCTTGTGCCTAATTTTTTCGGAATGATCCAGCCCATGGGTAAGGGAAAGATCGCTTTTTCCTATGCCGTTCCGGACGTTATTGAAGAGGACCAGAATCAGATTTTTTATAACATTAATAATATAGATACTTATGTCATCAACCTGAGCAATCTCGATAAAACCTATAAGCTCGGTCCATCCTATGCCCAGAAACTCTCCGACACCCTTTCCGTGGGTGCAACCCTGTATCTTCATTACCGTCAGGAAAAACTTGTCCTCAATCAATATTTGCTTTTTAACGATACCACCTATGAATGGAGTAACACTAACCTGAGAAGAACAGAATATGGTGTTCATCCCAAGGTCGGGTTCATGTGGTCGCCCGTGGATAAAATGTCTTTCGGTCTCACCATTTCAAAGGTCGAGATTTTTGAGAGTGATGCAAGAACACAATCGATTGTTCGAACAGACAGCAGCCTATCCTCTTTAACGGATACGGCTGATCCCACAATTACAACGTCAGATGATGAGAGGAAATATCCGCTCTCAGTTTCTCTGGGGTCTGCCTGGTTCCCTTCCGAGTCATTACTCCTATCCTGTGATCTTGACTACTTTGCAAAAATATCCTCTCAAAACAGGCAGGATGTTCTCAACTTCTCCATTGGCGCTGAATATTATCAGTCGGAAAAATATGCATATAGAGGGGGATTCTATACCAATATGACCAGCTCCGCTGATCTTACTTCCGGTGTGGCAAACCAGGTGGATCAGGTTCATATGTATGGTATTGCGGCAAGTATTGTCCGCTTTACGAGGACTACATCCATGTCATTCGGTTTCAATTATGCCTTTGGCAAAGGGGATGCTCAACCGATTAGTAACGACACGACGATTTATGATTCTAAAGTGGAAACCCTAACACTCTTTATGTCCGGTGCTTATAGCTTTTAACGACCGCTTAAGCGTATTGACCTGTTCTAGAGTGCAGACCATTATGCCATGCATTAAGCGTTGACATTTTCCTGATTTAAAATTAGGATAAAACCCGACTGCATATGATGCAACAGGGTTGTTCCGGTTAATTATGGAAGTTGTTTTTTAGTAACTTAGAATCGCCCAATGAAGAAGTCCTGCGGAGACTTGATTTTTCTTCGAACAATCGCTCATGGAAGAATAGCTGTAGAAGACTTTATTTCGTGAAGGCACTTATTCGCTTCATCTGGGTTACGGCATACAAAAAGGAGGAAATATTGAACATGACTGATCCTGGATACGATAGAAAGGATCTCAGAATCCCTATCCTTGTGACCAAAGTGAAGGGGGATGACAAGGGGAACGTATTTTTTGGTTATGCAAAAAATATAAGCAAGGCAGGGCTTTTTATCCAGACTATTAATCCAAAAGACGAACAGGAACAGTTCAAAATTGAATTTACTTTACCTGAAGATGAAAAGACAATTATTTGTGAAGCGGAAGTGGTCTGGAAAAGACTCTATCTTCCCAATGCCTCTTTTGAGCCAGGAATGGGATTGAAATTCTTGAATCTTGATGAAGAGACGGCAAGTTATATTGATACGTGGGTGGATCGGGCCAAAGAAGATTAGATTCTTCAATGATAGGTTTTTTTCTCCTCTGAATTATCGTCTCTTTGACTTTCAAGCTCAGCATTACAGCTTTCGCCCGGCACTGAATATTTCTCATCCGCCCAGGCACCCAGATCAAGCACCTTGCATCTGTTGCTGCAAAAAGGTCTGTATGGATTATCCTTCAGGCTTGTTAATTTCTTGCAGCTAGGGCATTTAACTTTTTTCATTATTTTCCCCTTAGGGACTTGGAAAATACAAATATACCATCTCACTTCCACGTTAAGACCACCTTCGGCCGATTCTCATTCACAAAATCCTCAAAATAGACCTGCTATTCCTGCGGTTTTGATCAATCGGCTCGACCAAATCTGACCTTAATCTGAAAGCGATCCTGGCATATTTATATTTTCCAAGTCCCTTCAAAGAAAAACCCCGCTCTGCGAGGTTCGCTTTGAGATTTTATTATAATTGGAGCGGGCGATCGGGTTCGAACCGACGACGTCCAGCTTGGGAAGCTGACATTCTACCACTGAATTACGCCCGCTCAATATTCATCATATTTAATCGGTCTGTTATTGTCAATCCTGATCTTCAGTTGATGCTTGTTAGACAGGATTAACAGGATGGACAGGATAGAAAGATAAAGCTGGCTAGGATGAGCACCGCCCATCACAAAACATTCGAAGAATTTAACGTATAAATGGTGGGCAGCTCAGCCTACGACTTAGGTGTTATAATTTAAGAATGTTTTGGTTGTCATGTTGTCAAGAATATGGAGGTCAGATTTGGTGAAAAATGATAGAAAAAAAACATTTTGGTCGCTAGTATGGCAGTACGCAACATTTCATGCCGGTGCCCCTTATTCAAAAAAAATTGAAAAGAGGGATGTCTTGCCTATTTTGCTGGTATCGCTTGTCGCAATATTGATAATTTCGATTATAGTATATTTTTCATGAGGCGAATATTAGATGCTGAAAAAAAGGGGCAATTCTTTAACGTTGATAAGCCAGATGTTTTGCTGACATAAGCCGAATAGGATGGACACCCTCCATCAAAAAACTAACTAGTTCAAACCTTCATCATTATATCTCCTGACAGCTCGCCGTCCTTTCTCTTCGTTTACGAAGATCATTCCCACGAGCCCTGCAACAAAAAAGAAAGCCATCATCAATATGGCTGATTTCATTGATCCCGTTAATACGGTGATGAAACTGTAGGAGTAGATCCCTATTGTTGCTGCAAGTTTCCCCGACAGTCCCCATAAACCGAAGAATTCAGCACTTTTGCTTTCAGGCGTAAATAATGCCACCAGTGCTCTGCTTGATGACTGGCTTGATCCAATGGCAAGGCCGGCAAGATTTCCGATGGCCCAGAACACGCCCTTCGATGGACTCCAGTAGGCGCCCAGGACGACGATGATCCATATAATAAGCGTGATGGAGATCGTCTTTTTTGCACCCAGCTTGTCTTCAACAAATCCGAAGGCAAAGGCGCCGATTGAAGATGATACCTGTACGACAATAAAAAAGAGGAGCGTTTCACTCTTGCTGAAATGAATGACCGACTCGGCGTAGATTGCAGAAAAGGAAATGACGGTGGCAATGCCGCAGCTGTATAGAAAAAAGACGGAAAGGAATTTAATGAGTTCGCCAAAATTGCGCATGTCCTTAAAGGTTTCAGACAGTCGCTTAAAACCGATTTGAATATAGCTTTTTGTGCCTGTTGACACCTGAGGGCGTCTTCTTTCCTTGAGGAACATAAAAGTTGGCAGGGCACTTAAGAGGAAAAAAACGGCCGTAATGAGGAAGGTGGTTCTGATCTGCAATTCTCCCTGCCCCCAGCTTTTGAAAAGGATGAGGCAGAGTATGAGAGATAAAAGACCGCCAACATAACCGACGGCCCAGCCATAGCCGGAGATCCTTCCCATCTGATCCGGTCTGGCTATCTCAGGCAGAAAGGCTGAACAGAAATTTTCGCCTGCGGCAAAGCCTATATTGGCAATGATAAAGATAGCGATGCCCAGAAGGATGTCGCCGCCTTTAACAAAGAAAAGCAGTGCGGTAAAGACGACACAGATAAGATAGGACAGGAAAAGGAACTTTTTCTTCGACGCTGAAAAGTCTGCCACGGCACCCAGGACAGGTCCAACCATGATAACAATGAGGTTTGAAATACACAGTGCCCAACCCCAGTATTTAACGCCTGAAACGTCATCTCCCACAACGTGCGAAACGAAGTAGGCGGAGAAAATAACGGTGACGATGACTGTCGTGAAGGAAGAGTTGGCAAAGTCAAACATGGCCCAGCCGAAGATCTCTTTCTTTGAAGCCTTAGACATTGCCTTCTCTTCTTGTTCAGTGCTGTTCAAGCAAGAAACCTCAGGCCTGCACTCGCTTCAGTTTCGTCAATATCAATGGTGATAAAGCCTCCCTCATAAAAGGGGCCGGGATTAAGTACATGTGTTTTCCCGATTCTGTCTTCCCCGGCGGCTTCATGAATATGACCGGTGAGGCACAGGTCAGGTTGATGCTCTTCAATGAAACGCCTTACGGATGTACTGCCAACATGCAGACCGCTAGTGATAGTGTCTACTTTGGTATTGTGGGGCGGCATGTGGGGGACCATTATTTTAAGTGACGCATCCTTGACATTTTCATACCCTCTTTGAAGAAAGTCGTAAATCGACTCTTCACTGAATTCATTGGGCGTTGAAAAAGGCGAGGGGTTGCTTCCCCCGACGCCAAATATGCCGACATGACCTAGGAGATACCCTTTGCCGTGGAGACTGATTTCCAGGCCTGACAGATAGGTTTCAACGTCGGGCGCATCGAGGTTTCCAGCCTGCGCATAAATGTTATCATTTATCTGCCTTAAGGTGTCGAGCACCTTCCTGGCTTCCTCAACGCCGCCAAACTGGGTCAGATCGCCCGTGACGATGACAGCCTGGGCTGTTGAGATTTCATCTCTCAACAAGTCTAAAAAGTTGAGCCTTTCATGAATATCTCCAATGGCTATTATTTTCAACTTTCTCACCTCTCAATAAAAACAGAAGGCCCATTCAAAGAAGGGGCCTTAAAGAATACGTCTTACGTCAAACCTCTGGATGCCGGATTATTAAAGATATCTTAAATCTAGAAAATTCTATGTGAGCTCAATAACAGAATTAATCATCTTTTCTATCCCCTCGGCAACGTCCGTGATTCGTGTCCCAAGCATATAGGCCGGTGTGGAAACAATTTTGTTTTCACTATCTACGGTAAATTCTTTGACGGGACAGTTGACATGAGAACTCCCCATCGCTTCAAGGGCGACAGCTGTGTCGGCATCATTACCGATGGTGAGGCTCGGTTTTGTCTCATCTCCCTTGAATATGCCTGCAATAAGCACCGGTGAAATGCATGCCGCACCAATCGGTTTTTTTGCTTCATACATTGCCCTGACCAGTTTTGCCACGTCAGGCTGGACAGAACAATCAGCGCCCTTGACTGCAAAATCACAGAGATTTTTAGCAGCACCAAAACCCCCGGGAAAAACAAGTGCGTCGATCTGTGCAGCAGTGACCTCTGGCAACGGTTTAATGCATCCGCGTGCTATTCTGGCAGACTCGATAAGAACATTTCTCTTCTCACCTGTTTCCTTACCTGATAGATGATTGACGACATGCATCTGGTCAATATCGGGAGCCATGCAGACTGCTTCTGCACCGGCCTTGTCGATTGCAAGAAGCGTCAAGACCGCCTCGTGGATTTCAGATCCGTCATAGACGCCGCATCCTGAAAGGACGACACCAATTTTCTTCATCATTTCACCTCCTGCCTGACTTTAATTAATATTTGAAATCCCCGTCCTATGGGTGGGGTCAGAGTTAAAAGGCTTAGCCATAAGGATTCTTACTTTTCTTTGACGGCCTTTATACCCGTAGTGGTGAAAGAAAAGTAAGCAAAAGAAAGGCCGCCCAAGCCCGGATAAACCGG
>JADFVM010000086.1 GCA_015222555.1 Pseudomonadota bacterium | reverse complement strand
GACAGGATTAGGGGATAGTTTTGGATTTTTGGACAAAATTTAAGTTTAAACTGACAAAGCGAGAGAGGGATTACGTATCTGCGGGCGTTGCCCTGGTTGCCCTTTTTATCATCTTCCAGTTTGTCCTGTCTCCTTTTTTAGCGGCAAAGGAGAAGACCAAACGTTCTATTCAGGCAAAGGAAAAGACCCTGAAAGAGCTTGTCTCTCTCAGTTCGGAATACGGGGCGCTGAAAGAGGATTCCGTGGACATCAAAAAGGCGCTTGCCCTCAGGCCCGGGGATTTTACCCTGTTTTCCTTTCTGGAAAAACAGGCAGGCCAAAGCAAGGTAAAACCGAACATAAAATATATGAAACCCTCCACCTCAACGGACAAAGGCCCTTACAGTGAATCGTCTGTGGAGATGAATCTGGAAAACATCACACTTAAGCAGTTAGTCGAGTATCTGCATCTCGTAGAGTCGCCTGAAAATCTGGTCAGGATCAAGAGAATTTCCGTAAAACAGAGCAAGGGAAATCCGGAATACCTGACAGCGCTGATCCATCTGGTGACATATTTGAGGGATTAGGAATTTAGGAATTTAGGGATTGAGGGATTTAGGGATTAGAGATCAGAGGTCGGAGGTCGGAGGTCAAAGAGCGGAGAGCAAAGAGGAGAGAGGAGAGAAGTTAGAGGTCGGAGGGAAGAGAGAGAAGTCAGAGGGCAGAGGTCAGGCATCGGGAGTTAATTTTGAGTTTTGAATGTTGAATTTTGAACCGCAGAACCGCAGAACAAGGAACCGCAGAATGTCGAAGTAAAAAACTTCATAATTCGATCACGCCTGTAGCGTGATTCGATATTCGATATTCGCATTTTACTAAGAACCGTTGAACCGTGAACCGTTGAACTGTTACAAACATGAAAACGAAAAAATGGATTGCATATACGATATACGGCATACTGATTACGGTTGCCTTCCTGTATTTGCGCTTTCCTTCAGACAGCGCCGGAAGGTATATCAGATCAATTGTCCAGGGCAGCAACCCGAACATCGTGCTCTCGTTTGATTCTGTAAGGCCCTGTTTCCCGCCGGGGATAAGGCTTAATAGCCTTTCCGTCAGTTTTAAAAGCAAACCGGGTTCAACCATCAAAGCCGATGTTGCAAAAGTGCGGCCGGCTCTTACGAGCCTTCTCTCCGGCAAACTGTTACTCCTCCTGTATGCGGACGCATACGAGGGAAGCATGCGGGCAGATATAAATTTCGCGAACCGCTTTTCGACCAAAGGCCCCGTCAGGATAAAGACCGAATTTAATGACATTAACCTCGGAAAGTGTTCTTGCATCAAAATGGCAGCGGGCCGCCAGGTTGACGGCAGGCTCAGTGGATATCTATCATATAATGGAAAATGGGACGGGGTTATCAACAGCAGAGGCAATGCCAAGCTCGCGCTACTTGACGGAAACATACAGCTTTTGGGAGACATATTCGGCCTCAAAGAGCTGGACTTTGATAAAATAGAGGTGGATATGACCCTCAAAAACCGCGCCCTTAAAATAACCAAATTTGACATAACGGGAAAACAGCTCAGCGGGTCCTTTACGGGAAACATATTTCTTGACAGGGATATCATGCAAAGCAGGCTTGCCATAAAGGGCGATATAGAAATTCCAGCGCTGGACAGAAAGGTTTCAACTACTTTGAAGGGAACGGTGTCCAAACCGATCCCGGGGTTTATGTAAGAAGAGATAGGCTGAAGGCATTTAGGCTGAAGGCTGTAGGTTACAAAAACTAACAGCCTTCAGCCTTCAGACTAAGCAACCTGAATAGTTACAAATTATGACGATTAGATACCGTGCAATATTTATACTTGCGGCAATAACAATCCTGTCTTACCTGTGTGTGGACATCTTTTACAAGACGGTGGAGGCAAAACTTTCCGGATTCCGGACGGAAGAGACATCCACCCAAAAAACTGTCGGGCGCAAAGCTGCGGCAAAACCGTCTCTTAATGCCTACAGGATAATTTCAGGCAGAAACTTGTTCGGTTCGATTGACAAGACAAACGGAAAAATACAGATAAATGTTGATGAGCTGGAACCCACAAAACTGGGTCTGGCCCTTCTTGGAACCGTTTCCGGAACCGGAGGGTTTGACTTCGCCGTTATCGAAGAAAAAAATAAAAAAAAGCAGGGACTTTTCAGAGAGGGAGATGCAGTCGCCGCCGCCACCATCATCAGGATCATGAGGGGCATGGTTGTCCTGAGGGTGGATGACAGGGATGAAATACTGAAGATGGAGGAAGGCGACCTCGGCAAAACAGATGACAAAAAGCATGTTTCAGACCACGTTGGCAAAGGTATAAAGAATATAATAAAGGTAAAGAAAACCGATATCGACAACGCGTTTAAAAACATGGGGGAAATGTTAGCCCAGGTTCGCATAAGACCCTACTTTTCTTCAGGAAAGCCGGATGGATTCATGGTAAGCAGAATAAAGCCCGGGAGCATCTTTCAGAAAATGGGCATGCAAAACGGGGATATCATACAGGGCGTTGACAACCAGCTCATTAAGAGCCCTGATGAGATGCTGAAACTGTACAACGGGCTAAAATCAGGCTCTGCAATAAGCCTTAACATCAAAAGAAAAGGAAGAACGCAGAACCTGGAATACGTCTTTGAATAGGGATTTGAATATGAAAATATTATTGAAGAAAAATTTGTTATTAGCTGTTCTGACAGCATGCATTATCCTGCTTTTGCTGTCTGGAAATACAATGGGCGCTCGGGTAACGGGTAAAGAAATCTCTGAAGTTCCACCTGCCGGGAAGACCGTAGAAAAGAAGGCCGCCGGTGAACAAGAAACACCGGTAAAGGCTAAAGCAAAGCAACCCGCAGAAGAAGCCAGATACGTGACCATAGATTTTGATGATGTCGATATAAGGGTATTCATCAAATTTATCAGCGAATTGACAGGCAGCAACTTCGTGATCGACAAAGGGGTTAAGGGAAAGGTTACTATAATCTCCCCGAAAAAAATCTCAGTCAAAGAGGCCTACAAGGTATTTGAATCGGTTCTGGAAGTGCATGGATTTGGCGTTGTTCCGGCCGGGGATATTATAAAGATAGTCCCTTTAAAAGACGCGAGGACAAAAAATATTGAAACACTGCTGAAAATGGAGGCGATAGATCCCGAAGACAAGGTTGTGACGCAGATCATTTCTCTGAGTTACGCAAACCCCAATGAAATGAAAAAGGTTTTAGCGCCCCTGATATCCAAATCAAGCGTTATCCTGTCCTATCCCCCCACTGGAACGCTTATCGTAACCGACCTGCTCTCCAACATAAAAAGACTTCTCAGAATCATAGGCGCCTTAGACATCGAGGGAATAGAGGAGCAGATTTTCGTCATACCGCTGGAACGCGCTTCTTCCACAGAAATTGCCAAATCGCTGAATCAGATATTCCAGAAGACGATTAGGCAAAAAAAAGGTATGATCGCGTCCACCATAAAGATTGTGGCTGATGAACGCACAAATACCATAATAACCCTGGCCAGCGAAAATGACACCTCACGCATCAGGCAGCTTATAAAACTTTTAGACAAGGATGTCCCCAGAGGAGAAGAAAGGCTGCGTATCTACCGTCTGCAAAATGCCAATGCCGAAGACCTGTCAAAGGTCTTAATGAATATTCCATCAAAGGCCGCGAAAGACACCAAAAAAGGAAAAACTCCACTCCTCTCAAAAGACATAAGCATCGTGCCGGACAAGGCCACAAACAGCCTCATCATCACGGCGGAGAGAGATGACTACAACGTCCTTGAGGGCGTGATCAAGCAGCTCGACATACCCCGCCCCATGGTTTATATCGAAGCGCTTATTATGGAGGTTAACGTGGATAAGGTGTTCAAAATCGGCGCTGAATGGGTGGGAGGGGAAAAACTCAAAAGCGGAGGCAGCAAGGTTTATGGAGGTGGATTTACCGGCGCCGGTATACTTCCGACTCCGAGTGCAACCGGAGCTATTTCTTATCCAAGCGGGTTTTCCCTTGGCGTGTTCGGCGACACAATCCAGATAGGCAACGTATATTTCCCCAACCTTGGCGCAATTCTTCAGGCCTACCAGAAAGACCAGGATGTCCATATCCTTTCAACACCCCAAATACTTACACTGGATAATGAAGAAGCGGAGATATATGTCGGGGAAAATGTTCCGTATCTAACCAGGACAGAAGCAGGCACCGCCACTGGAAGTGAGTATGCCAATTATGATTACAAGGATGTGGGCGTAACCCTGAGAATTACCCCCCAGATCAGCAAGGAACGCTTTGTCAGGCTTAATATATTCCAGGAAGTCACAAAAATGGTAAAAGAAGCTGGTGTAACAGGCGCGCAAACGCCTACGACACTGAAACGCACAACCAAAACAACGGTAACGATAAAGGACAAGAACACCATAGTAATCGGCGGCCTCATAGGAGATGATATTACAAATACGATATATAAGACCCCCTGCCTTGGGGATATCCCCGGCCTCGGCTGGCTGTTTAAATACAAAAGCGAAACACGTGAAAAACGGAATCTCTTCATATTCATCACCCCCAGCATCGTGGAAAACCCCACAGAGGCCAAAGAAATATATGATGAAAAACAGGAACACATCAACAAGGTCGAAGAGGGTGTGATTAAGACCTATAAAAAGAAACACGATAAAGAGAAATAGGCTCTTTTACACACAAGTCCCCTCTCCCCGTGGGAGAGGGTTAGGGTGAGGGGAAAATAATGTAATGAAACACCGAGCCAGAGACTTACGAAAAAAGCAGACAGAAGCTGAGAAGAAGATATGGCAACATCTCAGAAATCGAGAGGTTGCCTGCTGCAAGTTCCGTCGACAGCATGTAATAGGTTCTTATATAGTTGATTTTGTCTGTTTATCTCGTAAGTTAATTGTTGAAGTCGATGGAGGTCAACATGTTGAAACTGCCCAATATGATACAAAACGTACTGAGTTTCTTCAATCCAAAGGATTTGCTGTTATCCGATTCTGGAATAACGATGTATTAATCAATACTGATGCAGTAATGCGAAAAATTTACGATGCATTAACTCAATCCCCCTCACCCCGACCCTCTCCCCCAGGAGAGAGGGAGTTGTTTAAGAGAGGGGAAATTAGCCGTTTAAGATGAGAAAGAACCAAAAAACAGGATAAAACGTTGACCCAACTAACCAATACTACTGAAACAGATCTCCTCCGGGAGATGAGCGTCCAATTAGATATCCCCTTCTGGCCCGAACTTCCCGCAGAGGATATCAAGGCTGATTTTACAAAGAAAATCCCGATTCAATACCTGAAAAAACACAAGCTGGCGCCCCTGGAAATGGCGGATGGCACATTCATAGCGGTAAACGATCCTGCTGATTTTCCACCCATTGATGACCTTCGCCGCATTCTCGACTGGGAGGATGCTAAAATCATCCTTTCCACCAATTCGGCCATCCTTTCCGCCATAAATCTCGCTTATGACCAGAGCAGCGGTTCTGCCGAGGAGTTCGTTCAGGATATGGCCGAAGAATCTCCGGACAGCATTATTTCCGAAATCGAGGAAACAGCCGATCTGTTAGACGATACCAGTGATGCGCCGCTGATAAAGCTGGTCAATCTCATACTGTCCCGTGCTGTAAAGGACCGCGCCAGCGACATCCACATAGAACCCTATCAGCGCTCACTCACCGTCAGATACCGGATCGACGGAGTACTGTATAATGCCCTGAACCTGCCGAAAAGGATTCAGTCTTCCCTTGCTTCACGTATAAAGATCATGGCAAAGCTCAATATTGCCGAAAAGAGACTCCCCCAGGACGGGAGAATCAACATTAAAATCGGGGACAGAAACATTGATATTCGCGTATCGGTAATTCCCATCGCCTTTGGTGAACGAATTGTCCTGAGGCTTCTTGATAAAACAGATACGACCTTCAAACTGATTGATCTGGGAATTGACAGGGAACATTTCCATCTCCTTGATGATCTTATAAAGTCACCATACGGAATTGTTCTGGTAACAGGGCCGACAGGAAGCGGCAAAACAACGACTCTCTATGCGGCCATTTCCACCATAAACCACCCGGAGATCAATATCATTACAATAGAAGATCCCATAGAATATCAGATCGAAGGCATAGGGCAGATACAGGTAAATCCAAAAATTGATCTTACCTTTGCCAAAGGGCTGCGGTCGATCGTAAGGCAGGATCCCGATGTAATCCTGGTGGGAGAGATCCGGGATCTGGAAACCGCTGAAATTGCCATCCAGTCCTCGCTGACAGGGCACCTTGTATTCTCCACCCTCCACACCAATGATGCGGCCAGCGCCATCACCCGTCTCATAGATATGGGAATAGAACCGTTTCTGATAACATCTTCCGTTATAGCCATCATAGCCCAGAGGCTGGTAAGG
>JADFVM010000085.1 GCA_015222555.1 Pseudomonadota bacterium | reverse complement strand
TTACTCTTCCCCAGTAAAGCTCGGGAAGGTAGCGGCAAATTTTCCTATCCATTCATTGGCAGCCTCTTCGCTGGTCAGTGCGCGACCCTCCAACTCAAGGACTTCTTTTCTGTAATGCTCGATATAACAGATCTGTTCCACAAGCCGTGCTTTGAAGGCATCGTTGATCTCCAGGAACTCGACGCCTGCCTCGTAAAATTTCGCCTTTTGTTTGCACCAAACGACTCTGCTTTCCGTTTCAAAGGCGGGATTTACATAGGGAATGCTGATACGAATGATGGAACCAACGTCAAGATTGTGGTCTGACTCAAATGTTAAGCCACCGAGACTGACATTGGTCAGTCGGTGATCCGTTATTTCATTTTCCAGGTGTTCAGCCGTAATTTTTATCGGAATATCCGAAGGATGGCGGATGAACTTCCTGAATTCTTTCTTATGTATGCTAATTGGAATTCTCCCACAAGGCCAATGGTTTTATTAGAGTAACTCCAGTCGATATTTCTTCAGTTTGGAATCAACTGCTTTTGCATCACCTATGAGGCTGTCCATGGTTGTCCAGAAGGTTTTTCCATGATTTTTGATTATTGTATGAACAAGCTCATGTAGGATAACGTAGTCAATAAGCTCGTCAGACAGTCGGGTCAGCTTGATATTAAGATTAATATTATTTTTTGACGAACAGCTTCCCCACCGGGTTTTCTGATTTCGAATAAATACCCTGTTGTAACTGAATCTATATTTTATTGCCAACTCATCGAGCCGGCGGACCAATTTTTCGCGACCTCTTTTTTTATCCAGCGGGGGCAGATCAGATGAATAGGCCTCGTGCTTTTCCTTAACCTTTTCAAGCCGTATCTGATGTTTTTTGATCCAGTCGACACGGGGCTGAACCGTCTCCATTGCTGCTTGGAAGGTCAGCCAATGAGGCACGGCCACCCGCACACCTTTAAGCGGCTTGATAGAAATGTTAAGCCGCTTGGCGCGTTTGCTCCGTTCAAAAAGAACGGGGCCCACGCCTTCAATTTCCATAATAGTTGAATCAGCTTGCAGGCGGAGCCACAATTTTTGCAGCATAGGCAACTCCCTTTAAGTGCTCACGGAATGGTCTCACCGGCCGTCAACGGCGATATATTCCCTCTTTGCGGCGCCAACATAATTCTGACGTGGTCTGCCGATTACCCTATTGGGATCACTGATCATCTCCTGCCATTGGGCCATCCATCCGGCCATTCTTCCCATGGCAAAGATAACGGTAAACATATCGGTGGGAATGCCTATGGCTTTGTATATGATACCGGAGTAAAAATCTACATTGGGATAAAGTTTTTTCTCAATAAAATATTCGTCATTAAGGGCGATCTCTTCCAGCCTCATGGCGATGTCCAGCAGAGGATCTTTACCCTCTGTTTTCTCGATAATCTCGATAGCCATTTTACGGATGATTCTAGCTCGTGGGTCGTAATTTTTATACACTCTGTGCCCAAATCCCATTAACCTGAATGGATCGTTTTTGTCCTTGGCTTTTGCAACGAATTTTGGGATCTGATCCACAGAACCTATCTGGTCAAGCATGACCAGAACGGCTTCGTTTGCCCCGCCGTGTGCCGCTCCCCATAAACAACCGATGCCGG
The DNA here is from genome assembly GCA_015222555.1 of Pseudomonadota bacterium. Lineage (GTDB taxonomy): Bacteria > Desulfobacterota > JADFVX01 > JADFVX01 > JADFVX01 > JADFVM01. The sequence continues at coordinate 842 of JADFVM010000085.1, read as the reverse complement.
CAGAGGCAGCAGCAAAAGGATTGGCTCCCGACGATCCTGCAAGGCGCACCGTAGAGGTTGATGCGTTCTGTTCGTGGTCGGCATGGAGGATGAGAATGAGGTCCAGCGCCTTAGCATGAAGGGGATCTATTTCATAAGGCTCAGCAGGTAAGGAATACATCATATTTAAAAAGTTGGCTGCATAACTGAGATCGTTACGGGGATAAACAAAAGGCTGTCCCTGGGTATATTTATATGCCATTGCTGCTATGGTGGGCATTTTTGCAACGAGTCTGTGTGCCGAAATCTCCTGATGCTTCGGATTGTTTACATCTGTGGAGTCGTGATAAAAGGAAGACATGGCACCGACCATACCGACCATGACAGCCATAGGATGGGCATTGGGGCGAAAGCCTTTGATAAAATCTTTGAAGCCTTCATGGACCATGGTGTGGTGAGTGATTATTGTCACAAAATTGTCATATTCTTCTCTCGTTGGCAGTTCTCCGTACAGGATAAGGTAACAGACTTCCAGGAAATTACTTTTTTCTGCAAGCTCTTCGATGGGATATCCACGGTAAAGAAGTATCCCTTCTTCACCGTTTATAAAAGTAACTTCACTTTCACAACTTGCCGTGGACTTAAATCCGGGGTCAAAGGTAAAAAGCCCCATTTTCTGATAGAGTTGTCTTATGTCAATAACGGATGGACCATGGGTGCCGCTTAGAAGGGGAAACTCCTCACTATTGCCCGTGGCGTTATTGGTTATGGTAATAGAATCTTTTCCCATTATGTTTTCCTCCTGATTAATATCCTTTGCATGGAAATCCATAAATTTACGCTTTGGCTAAAAGCATAAAATT
>JADFVM010000084.1 GCA_015222555.1 Pseudomonadota bacterium | reverse complement strand
CCTCTGTTGCAGGTGGATTTTCTGCAGGAGTGGCTGCCGGAAGCAAAAAAGAAGTTTAGAATTTATCTGGAAACAAACGGCACGCTCTTCGAGAATTTCAAAAAGGTGATGAAATTTATTGATATTGTTTCCATGGATATCAAATTGCCGGGAACGGCCAACATTGATGAAACGTGGGAGGACCATTACTGGTTTCTGAAGGCGGCTTCAACAAAACGGCTTTTTATAAAAATCGTTGTCAGTGAGGATACTACCCCTGGTGAGTTTGCTAAGGCGGTACAGATGATTGCCACTATGAACAGAAAAATTCCCCTCATTATTCAACCATTAACACCGCTGAGTGGATCGGGTGCCGCCCCCACACCGGCTCAATTACTGGCTTTTCATCATGAAGCCTCAAGCTGTCTTAACGTGGTGATGGTTATTCCACAGACACACAAAATAATAGGTATATTGTGAAAGAGGAAGGGGGCCACAGTGGCTTTTAAGGATTTAAGAGATTTTATCAGTCATCTTGAAAAAGGGGGACATCTGAAAAGAGTTTCGGCCGAGGTTGATCCCTTCCTTGAGATGACAGAGATTCAAAAAAGAGTGCTGGAGGAAGAAGGGCCAGCACTTATATTCGAAAACGTTAAGGGTTCAAAGGTTGCTGCCCTTGGGAACCTCTTTGGCACGGTAGAACGTGTTGCCATGGCTATAGGGAAAAAGCCGGAGGAGTTGAGGGAGGTCGGGGAACTCCTTGCCTACCTTAAGCAGCCGGAGCCACCAAGAGGGCTTAAAGATGCCTTTGGAAAGCTGCCGGTTTTAAAACAGATGCTCAATATGTCGCCCAGGACGATTTCAAAAGGACCTTGCCAGGACGTGGTATTGCAGGGCAGTGATGTTGATTTGGGGAAATTCCCGATCCAGACCTGCTGGCCGGGTGAACCGGCATCACTCATCACATGGCCTCTTGTGATTACAAAAGATCCCGAAACGGAGATGCACAATGTAGGTATCTACAGAATGCAGGTTTTAGGCAAAGATAAAACCATCATGCGCTGGCTTCATCACAGAGGGGGCGCTCAGCATCATCAAAAATGGAGTGATATAGGTGAAAATACGCCATGCGCCGTTGCTATCGGCGCAGACCCGGGGACCATTCTGGCGGCAGTCACCCCTGTGCCCGATACGCTCTCTGAATATGCCTTTGCCGGTTTATTGAGGGGCAGCAAGGTTGAGCTGGTAGACTGTAAAACGTTGCCTCTAAAAGTTCCTGCTTCGGCCGAGATCATTCTTGAGGGTGAGGTGAGCATGGAAGAGACGGCGCTGGAAGGGCCTTATGGTGATCATACCGGCTACTATAACGCCGTCGAGTCTTTCCCCGTTTTCAATATTAAATGCATTACGCACCGCAAAGATCCCATCTATATGACGACCTTTACCGGCCGTCCGCCCGATGAACCGGCAATTCTTGCCCTCGCCTTAAATGAAGTCTTTGTTCCACTTTTGAGGCAGGCTTTCCCGGAGATCGTTGATTTTCACCTACCCATGGAGGCTTGTTCCTACAGGATGGCCGTCGTCTCTATTAAAAAACAGTATGCCGGTCATGCAAAAAGGGTGATGCTGGGGGTCTGGAGTTTCCTTCGACAGTTCATGTATACCAAGTATGTCATCATTGTTGATGACGATATCGATGTTCGATCATGGAAAGATGTTATCTGGGCCATATCTACCCGTGTCGACCCCTTAAGGGATTCCACTCTCATTGATCGCACCCCCATAGACTACCTCGATTTTGCCTCCCCCCTCGATTCTCTGGGTTCTAAAATGGGCATTGATGCCACCACCAAAATCGGTTCTGAAACATCACGAGAGTGGGGGACACCGATGAAGATGGATGAAGAGGTTGTGAAGAAGGTGACTGCAAGATGGGAGGCGTTGGGGCTTGGAAAAAAATGATTAATAAAAACAATGCTGGACGGGATCTACTGGATCTATTGGATGAATATCGTTGTTAATCCTGTTATCCAGTCAAAATATATAATATTGTGTTTTTACGACTCACCCAAATCCGACTATTCCTTCATGAAGATGAAATCCTCCTAAAAGAGAAAGCGGCAGACTATTTAAAAATCGAGCCGGGAAATATCAGTTCCTTTGAAATTGTCAGAAAGTCGCTTGATTCAAGACAGAAAAATAAGATCAATTATGTCTATACCCTCAAAATAGAGGTTGCCGACGATGCAGCTCTCAACATTGATGACAATGATGTTCATATAAAAATCATCAAAGAAAGTGAAGTTCTTCAATTCCCTAAACTGAAAGCCGAGAAACGTCCTGTCATTGTGGGAATGGGACCGGCGGGTCTCTTTGCGGCATTGAGGTTGACGGAGTATGGTCTTAAACCGCTTATCCTGGAAAGGGGTAAGGAGATTAAAGAACGGGTGAAAGATGTCGAGCACTTCTGGAAGGAAAGAGTGCTAAACGAAGAAAGCAATGTTCAATTTGGCGAAGGGGGGGCGGGAACCTTTTCTGACGGTAAACTTACAACCCGTGTAGATGACCCCAGGATATCCTACATCCTTCAATCCTTTGTCGATGCCGGAGCAGAATCAAAGATTCTATACGAAGCAAAACCCCACATAGGAACGGACCGACTGAGGTCTGTTGTCATTTCCCTTCGAAAATTACTTCTGGAGCGGGAAAGTGAGATACGCTTCAATTCGAAAGTTACCGGCTTCACCCAGCACAAGGGTAAAATTGAATCGATTATAGTTAATGACAGGGAGGAAATCAGTTCAGATCATTTCATTCTTGCCATCGGTCACAGTGCTCGCGATACCTATGAAGCCTTACATCAAACCGGTGTTGACGTGGCATCTAAGTCTTTTGCCATTGGCGTGAGGGTGGAGCATCCTCAGTCTATGATTGACAAGATCCAGTATGGTGACTGCACAGGCCACCCTAGGCTGCCTGCTGCAGACTATATGGTGACACACAATTTGAAAGATAAGGGGCGGTCTGCCTACTCTTTCTGCATGTGCCCCGGCGGACTGGTGGTCAATGCCTCATCAGAACCTGGCAGGCTTGTCATTAACGGCATGAGCCTCTCCAAACGGGACTCAGGCTATGCCAACAGCGCTCTCATAGTAACTGTGACGCCCGAGGATTTCGGTGATGGGCCGCTGTCGTCTATTGCTTTCCAGCGGCGATGGGAGGAAGCCGCCTTCAAATCAGGTGGAAGTAATTACAACGCCCCTGCTCAGAACCTGATGGCATTTATCGGTGAGGGGAAAACCCTGCCCCTTAACAGGTCGAGTTACCTGCCGGCGTTGACTCAAGCTGACCTTGATCAATGTCTTCCCGACTATGTGATAGATACGCTCAGAAGTGCCATCCCTGTCTTCGGCAGGAAGATGAAAGGTTTTATCTCGAAGGAAGCGACTCTCATCGGTGTGGAGACAAGAACATCCGCTCCCGTAAGGATCACAAGGGGATTGGACTTTCAGTCAACCCGTGTTGCCGGTTTATACCCCTGTGGTGAGGGGGCAGGTTATGCCGGCGGCATCATGAGTTCGGCTTTGGATGGGATAAAGGTGGCCGATGCTATTGCCGGGAGTTTGAAAGGGTAGAGCTTTTTTACAATCCCCATCCCCAGTATTGGAGGAAAGCCGCAAAATCCCGCAGGTCTGATTCTTTACGCGCCCAGGGTTTGAGGCTCGTATAAAAGAGGGGCCCGTCACTTTTATCGATGCTCAGCTTCTTGTCTTCACCAATGCGCCAGTCAAAGGCCCACCAGCTCATCAGTAACCTCTCAAGCGGCTTATGGCTTCCCTTGACATAACCCTTTCGAGACCCCGATGTTTCAAAAAATGACGTCCTTTGACCTTCACTTACCGGCACAGCCTCTAATTCTTCCATCGCTTTAAGCTGTGCGTCAAAGATGTCATAGGTTTTTAAAAGCTCATCCGTCTCGCCAAGCTGGACATTCTTCATTCGATGAGTGCCACTCCTGATTATTATGACCGGTCTTATTTCATTTTTAAAAGTAGGGGGGTATTGTAATAATCCCGGCAGTGTATAACCGTAAACCCATTGATCTTTTTTGTCCCACTTTTCAGGAAGAGCTTCCTCGGGAAGATAGGAAGTAGGGATGAATCCCAGATAACAGCCACAGGTATGAAGGGTGGTAAAGAGAATGGGCTCGCCTTTTTCGTTTAAGGTAACTATAACAAAGATGCCTACATTTTCTCCTTTTACGAGATAAAAGGGAACAAGACTGAAGGGGACACGTTCAAAATGAACCCTGTAAATCAGGTTAGTGTAGCTGCCTTTATCAGTCTCAAATGTTCGTTTCTGAACATAAATTGCTGCCTTTTCAGGGTCAACATAAAGTTCTTCTTCCCCTTTTTTATCAAGACGTGCCCGGACTGTTCCAATTAGATTAAAGGGCTCTTTGAAATTCTCGATGATAAAAAAGGGCGAATAGCGACTGAAGATTTGCTCGCTTTTTTCAGCGGTGTAAGCTCTTTGCTCATTAATGGGAAATTCTTTTGGAACAGAAGCGCATGATGAGAGGCACACTGTTAAAATTAAGCATAAAAAGAGAGTTGTTTTATTGTGAAGATTTCTCATTGTTTTTCTCATTGCCATAATTTTGCCCTTTGAATCGCGTTGATTAAATTGCCCGCCTTTGGTACACTTTAACACAATTTCAGGCAGGCTTGTCCGCTAAGGTGAGCCTGTCTTTTTTACTCTTTAGTAAATTATAGCAAACATTTCAATGGATTTGAGATGAACCTTTTCACAAAAGAGCTGGAAGGTCTAAAAAATAAGGGGCTCTACAGGAGTCTTTGCACCATTGGGGGCGCGCAGGGACCGAAGGTCAGGATTGAAGGAAGAGAAGTGATTCTTCTTTGCTCCAATGACTATCTCGGTCTGGCCAATCACCCGAAGGTCAAAGCGGCGGCCATAAAGGCGATTGAAAGGTATGGTTTTGGTGCCGGTGCCTCAAGGCTTGTTTCCGGGACCATGATTCCCCATGCTGAACTGGAAGGGAGGATCGCTGCATTTAAGGGGGCGGCTTCGGCCCTTTTATTTAACTCCGGCTACGTAGCAAACGCGGGTATTATCCCGGCGTTAACGGGGCGGGGTGACATTATTTATTCAGACAAATTAAACCATGCCAGCATAGTGGACGGCTGTCTTTTAAGCCGGGCCGCCCTTAAGCGTTATAAACATTCAGACTTAAACGACCTGGAACGTCTTTTAAAAGAGAGCTCTCAGTTAAAAGATGGCAGGGAGAGAAAACTTATTGTCACAGATGGTGTCTTCAGCATGGATGGTGACATTGCACCGCTCAAAGAGATTATCTTTCTTTCTAAAAAGTATAATGCCATGGTGATGGTTGATGATGCCCATGGCACCGGTGTGCTGGGTAAAAAGGGGAAGGGGACGGCCGAGCAATTGTCTGTCAGTGCAGAAGCTATTACTGTCCAGATGGGAACGCTGGGAAAGGCGCTGGGTACCTATGGGGCCTATGTGGCCGGATCGAGAGAACTTATCGATTATCTTATCAATAAGGTCCGTCCCTTCATCTATAGTACCGCGCTTCCCCCTAATGTGGCGGCAGCAGCCATTGCTGCAATCGACATTGTAGAAGAACAACCGGAATTGAGAACCGCTTTGAATGGCAATGCACAATTCCTGAGGAACGGGCTTAGCGATCTCGGCTTTGATACCATGGGAAGTGAGACCCAGATTATTCCGGTGCTGGTGGGTGATTCAGGTAAGGCTATTGAGATGATGGACAATCTGCTGGAAGAGGGTTTTTTTGCCCAGGCAATCAGGCCGCCTACTGTACCGGAAGGAACGGCAAGGATTCGTGTGACGGTAATGGCCAATCATACGCTTGAGGATCTGAACCGTGCGCTTGCTGTCTTTAAAAAGGTGGGTACCATGGCGGGCGTTATCTGATGCCGGAAGTCTCACCGGGGGGACTTTCCTTTCTTCGTGGCGGTGAGGGCCCTGCGATAATCTTCATTCACGGCTGGGCCATGGCGGCAACTGTCTGGGAGAGACAGATTGGCTATTTTTCCAAGAAAGGCTTTGAAACTGTCGCTTTTGATCTTCGGGGCCATGGAAGTTCTGTTGCAGAAGGCCCCTATAGCATTGCCCAGATGGCCTACGATCTGAAAGGCTTTATTCACGAGATGAGATATGACAAGCCATTTCTCGTGGGCTGGTCAATGGGCGCAATGGTCATTATTGACTATCTCTTTACACACCCTCATTCCGCTTCCGGTTTTTGTCTGGTAGGAGGAACACCTAAATTTACATCAGCTGAAGAGTACCCCCATGGTTTAAACCCCGATGATGTGAGGGGCATGAAGGTGAAGTTAAAACGGAATTTTGGAAGATGCCTGTCAGAGTTCAGGGAAAGTGTTGCCGGTGATTTGAGGCCTGAGAAAAAAGGGCTTCTAATGGATGCTGCTTTACCCACCCTTGAGGCTTCAAAAGATGGTCTCCGTGAATTAATGACCGTCGATTTACGGCCTTCATTAGATGGTATCCATCTTCCCGGTCTGCTGATTCACGGCAGCGAGGATAAAGTGTGTCCTACCGGGGCCGCCAGGTACATGGCTGAGAAACTTGATTTGTCGGAGTTACATCTCATCGAGGGGGCTGGGCATGTTCCCTTCCTTTCACATGAAGAGCAGTTTAATAAAAGGCTTGAAATATTTATAAGGAGAAATCTTAATCTTGACTAAAAAGCAGATTGATAAAGAAAGGATGAAAAGGGCCTTTTCAAGGCAGGCAGGCAAATATCATCATGAGGCCCTTGTTCAGAAGGAGTCTGCCGAGCGGCTGGACTTTACTCTTTCACTGATGGAGTCCAAGCCGAAGAAAATCCTTGATATCGGTTCAGGGACGGGTTTTTTGACCCGTCTTGCAGCTGATCGCTGGAAAGATGCGGATATCTTTTGCTGTGATATGGCACACGGTATGAATATAGTTGCAAAGGGCAACCTCCCCCCGGATAGGGTAATCCTTTCTACGGGGGATGCCGAAGCTCTCCCTTATGGAGATAAGAGCTTTGATCTTGTCATCTCTAATTTGGCCTTTCAATGGGTGAATTCTCTGCCAAAGGCATTCAAGGAAGTTCAGAGGGTTTTAGTCGAAGGGGGGGAGTTTGTTTTTGCAACTTTCGGCAGAAGAACACTGCAGGAGCTGAGAGAGTCCTATGAAGAGGCTTATGCGGAGATTAAAGGGGGAAACCCGAAGCATCTTCATCAGTTCCCCGCTGTTCACGAACTCGGTGACGGCCTGGCCAAACTCGGTTTCCAGGATTCTATGGTTACAGTGGATCGGCTAAAGGACCATTTCCCCGATGCCTTTCAGCTACTTAAAAACCTGAAGGCCATCGGTGCGGATAATGCCTCCCCTTCTGCTGAATCAGGGCTTGGCAGCAGAAAGATTCTCGAAAGAATGAAGGAAATTTACAGTGAAAAATTCTCCGATGATGATGGCATATATGTGACCTATGAAATACTATTTTCCCGGGGTGTGAAAAAGGCGTGAAGTCTCTCTTTGTAACAGGAACAGACACAAGCGTCGGTAAAACAGTTGTTGCCGCAGCCATCGCATCTGCCCTGAAAAGCAGGGATATTGATGTCGGGGTGATGAAGCCGCTTCAGAGCGGCGGTGATGAAGATGTTAATTTTCTTCTCAAGGCGTCCGGTGCAAAGGATGAGCTCTCCCTTGTTGTCCCCTATAATTTTAAAGATCCCATCGCACCCTCGCTTGCGGCACGGCTGGAGTCTGTCCCTATTGATATTGAGAAGATTAAAGACGCCTATTCTGCCCTTGCAGCCAGACATGATGTTGTCATTGTCGAAGGTTCGGGGGGAATTATGGTCCCCATCATTGAAAAAGGTTTAGACAGTTATCTTGTCTCTAACCTGATTGTTGAGTTAAGTCTGCCAACCGTCATCGTGGCACGGGCCGGCTTGGGGACGATTAACCATACATTGCTTACTATCGATCACGCAAAAAAGAAGGGTATCGATGTGGCCGGTGTCATCATTAACGGCTATCCTGATGAGCCCAGTCTTGCCGAAAAGCATAATGCCGCCATGATTGAAAATCTCTCCGGTATACCCGTTCTTTCTATTTTACCATTTGTTAATGTAGCGGGAGCAAAGTTTCTTGAAAAAGTGGTTAGTGCTGTTGATGTTGATAGAGTGATGAAAATTATTGATTGAGGATGTCACCTACAACTAAACAACTTTTAGGGTAGTAAAGTTTGAGTATTACGGGTTGAAAGTGAGGAGTAACGGCCGGCCTAAATCTAAATACCGGCTTAATCTGGCCACCACCTTTTTAAAGTAAATGGCCACATTTGGGGTAAATCAGAGTTCCTTAAAGCGGCATGAAAGATAAACTTTAAATAGGAGCAGAATACACCTAATTTGATAGAAACAATTGTTCTTGACATGGGGTCCATTTTAGATTGCTGGCCGATTGTTACAATTTATCCATCTTCAGTAAAGACACAAACAGTTTCAGTGGTGTCACATCAACCTGAGTTTTGACTGTTATTGGTTTATTCTGGATGTGTTTCTGCATATAAAGTGAGTATGCATATAAAAGCATGAAGGTAACCACAATCAAAGCAACAAAAACTCTACCTGCAAGAAAGACTTGTTGAGCATATCTATTCATGATGGCTCCTTTCATTCTCATTTATTCACTTTAAGACCGCTATTTTGTATCTAATTTAATGGACAAAAAAGCCGGGCATACCAAAGGTTACTCCTTCGGCAGCCCGGCCATCTCACACAACTAGAGACCCGCAACTTTCCGTCTCATTCTTACGAATGGTTTGGTTTTTACAGGATATACTTATCTACTTTTAAGTTTAACATGCATTTCCCCTTTGTCAAATATAAGAAAACTTTTTATAGTATATTCTTAGATAAAGATAACTCGCTTATTTCAGTATGAAATGTTGTATAAAAGGTCGTGATTCAAAAAGAACACTTACAAGAAGAACTTCTCATTCAACTGAAAAGGAATATCCCACCCATTTAATATTCTAATTCATAAACTTCCTTGCCTTAATACAAATCCTCACCGGCGCCGGATAGCCTTCCACTGTTTTTGACCGGTCATTTGGATCGAGAAAATCATCAAGGCTTTCCCAGGGGGCATATTCGGTTTTTCTCTGCTCTTCAGATGTGGTTTTCTCAATGGAAAAACATTCAACATCCTTGAACCCCACCCGTTTAATCCAGTTGGAAAGGCATTCAACAGTTGGCACAAACCAGACGTTTCTTGCCTTGGCATACCTGTCTTCGGGGAAAAGGGCATAAGAACCTTCTCCCGGTATGCCCTGGGCTTCTATGATGAGCTGTCCTCCCGGCTTCATGCTTTCCCAGATGCCGCTCAGTATCTGGATAGGGTTTCTGTTGTGATAGAGGACGCCCATGCACAGGACGGTGTCAAATAAATTTCTGAAAAGGTGGACATGTTCGGCGCCTAGAAGCTCAAACTTCAGGTTGTTAAAACCTGCAAAGCGGTTGACCAGATCGAAGGCGCACTGAAAGCGCGGCATGGGATCAAAGCCGACAACCAGTTCCGGATGATGGTGGGCCATGCGGAACATGTAGTAACCGTTGTTACAGCCGATGTCGGCGACAACTTTCCCTTTGAGATCTATAAGATGTGGCTGGACACGGTCCCATTTGAGGTTGCTTTTCCATTCAGAGTCGATGAAATGCTCAAAGAGCTGGAAGGGGCCCTTGCGCCAGGGTAGGAGAGTTTTTGTGGCTGCATGAAGGTCATCAAACTGATCCTCTGTCAGTTCGCCTCGATTTCCGACGGTAATGACGTCGCCTGAAAAATCAACTTTTTCGCTTTTGAATTCAGGGAGTTTGTCGACTGCTTCAATGTACGGGCGGGCGCCTTTCTTGGAAAGCCAGAGCGCTCTTTCCTCCCTTACTTTGTTGATCTCATCCAGATGGATGGTCTCGGAATATTTTTTGAGATAGTCATTCATAAGATTATTCGTTTTTACCGCAGAGGGCGCTGAGATTGCAGGGAAAAAATAGAATAATGTGTAACAAACTTCTTTTTGGGCCATCCGCGTAAATCCGCTCAATCCGTGTCATCTGCGTTCTATTATTTTTCTTCGCTCTTAGCGGTAGCTCAATCTTTCACCGCCAGAAAAGATGCAAAGTTGAACCACTTGAAAAAAACTGAACAGTTTTTAAATCCGGCCTCCTTCAGTAAATCAAATTCCTCTTCCATGGTGAAGGGGATAAGCACTTCTTCAAGGGCCTCCCGTTTTTTAGAGATTTCAAGCTCGCTGTAACCCATCTCTCTTTTAAAATCATAATGTTTTTCGATAAAGAGGTCGCTTGTCTCCGGGTTGTTTTCCAGAACTTTTTCAGAGAGTAGAAAGGCCCCTCCTTTGGAAAGTCCGGCATAGATTTTTTTAAGGAGTGCCAGTCGTCTGTGAGGAGGAATGAACTGGAGGGTGAAGTTCATGATGACAATGCCGGCATCTGAGAGATCCAGGTCAAGAATGTCAGAGCAGACAAGATCGACCCGATTGCTAAGTCCCCGTCCTTCAATTTTCTCTATGGCTCTATTGATGACCGGCTCTGATGAATCAACGCCGATGAAGGGTGCATTTTTATCTTTTATGGATTTGCAAAGATTAATAATCGTATTTCCCGTTGAACAGCCAAGGTCATAGACTTTGCTCCCTTCGATATAATACTTTCCGGCAAGGTCGGCCACCATCTGCTGCACTTCGCTGTAAAAGGGAACAGAGCGCGACAGCATGTCGTCAAAGACGCCGGCCACTTTTTCATCAAATTTGAACTTTCCATTGATTTTATCAGACTTAAAAAGCGTATCTTTCATGCTTACTTCCCTTTAAAAATTAAGGCCTAATAATAACGATTTTTAGCGGATAAATAAAGAGGTTTGACGTGGCGCGGAACGAGGCGGGCTGTTGACGGATTTTTGAGTGGGCTCTGCTTGATGTCCTTTGCCCCTTTGTGAGAGCAGTTTTAATTCGATAATCCTCTCTCCCCTGGTGGGAGAGGGGCAGGGTGAGGGGGAAATAACCGAAATTTTTGCTTTGCAGATTCGCCCCAAGATGAGTGCCTGCGAAGACTTGATTTCACCTCCACCTTAATCCTCCCCCCTCAAAGGGGAGGAGGGGATTTTGAATGACAGATGCCCTACTTTTTAAACGGGATCATTTACTATTGCCAAATAAAGCCCTTTAACAACTTCCCTCATTTTGTCAAAATTTAACTTTTCTATTGTGTCCGTTTCTTCATGATAGTTGACATTCCGGAAGAAAGCCGTGTCCGTCACCATCACGGCATGGTATCCGAAGTTCCAGTAATTGAGGTGGTCTGAAAAATCAATACCGGAAACAAATGAGGGGGCTTTGAGAGTACTGACTTTTACGGTTGTTTTTTCCATGTTCTTTTTCAGGTGCTTAAGTAATAAACCATCTGAAAACCGGCCCACGAGTGCTATGAAGTCTCCTTTTGACGGGTAGAAAAGCTTCATCAATGAAAGGGGATAGTTTTGTGATTTGTCCTTGTCGGTAAAGTAGCCGATCATTTCAAGTCCGATCATTCCGATGACTTGTCTTTTGCTGTCATAAAGTGATTTTGCATGGACATAACTGCCCATGAGTTGGGACCTGAAAAAGGGCGGTTCTTCCAGAGTATAGGCCACCAGTTCAATTCTGTATCTAAGCTCCGGTTTGTTTGCTTGAATGAGCCGGGCAAGCTCCAGTAAGCCGGCGATGCCTGATGCATTATCATCTGCCCCGGGCTGGTCGCCGCAGACATCGTAGTGTGCGCCTACAACGAGTGTGGGTGCATCTTCAGGCCCTGCCGTGACGATGATATTTTTATATTCATTCCCCTCAACGTCGTATTTTTGCTCCTTCGCTGTGTAGCCATAGCGCTCAAATTTTCTTTTAATGTAGGCAGCAGTTTTATCCAGAGTTTCAAGGTTCCTGTAATTTCTGGCCGACTCAACTTCGGAAAGGGTTTTTACTGTTTCATAGAGGTAGGCTTTGTTCACATCCATGGCATGGCTTTCTTTGTAAGGCGTAACAAGAGTAGAGAGCACTGTGGAAATAAATATGTATAATATTGGCGCCTTTTTTGTTGGCATATGAGATGATTGTCTATCGGCTTTTCTAAATTATATCCCTTTTCTTTTTTCAGTCAAGTCTAGTCCGGATAATTCATAAATTGCACGCGCCCTCGCTAGTCTTTTGATCCCACAAGGAATTTTCCTCAGTTACCCGTAATCACCGATACGGGAGGCCTTCAGAGAAT
>JADFVM010000083.1 GCA_015222555.1 Pseudomonadota bacterium | reverse complement strand
ATACTATAGCAGTTGAAGCATCTGCTTCAGCCATCTTACTTTATTCTTATGAAGCATGGGGCTTGGATGGAAAAAGAGGTGGGGCTCATCGGTTGCAGGCAGGCCTTTTACCATCTGGTAATCTATATGATCAAAACAGAGACCGGCCAGAGGTTTTAAAAAACTGTCCAACCCCCATGCTGAAATGATGGGGGCGCCTTTTTTTCTTTTTAGAGACCGCTTTATTTCAAATTGTCTGTCTTTACAAAAAATAGTATGGTGGCGGCCATCTTTTCTATCCTCTATAATGGCAATCTTCTCAAAGAGTTTATTGCTTTTAGGCTCTCTCAAATCTGAGAGGTTCAATACACGAACATGTTTCCATTTTTTGCTCTTCATCAAGCGCATCACCTGGTATTGCGTCGTGTCGGGCTGGGTCAAAATTAGTGGCTTGGGCAGATCGCTTGTTGACTCTTTATTGTAGCGGATCTCCTCATCGATATATTCTTTATCCATTGGTCTAGATGAGCCGGGGTTCATCATAATGATGATAGCGTCGGGTTCTGCTTCGTAAAGTGTAGATACCCTGGGTTCTTTTTTTGTGAAGTCCACAATCTCGAGGACGGAACGGCATTTGGCCCTGCTTCCGTCGCCCAAAAGAAGCTGATAAAAGTGGCCATAACACTTGTATTGCTTTTTTAACTCCGCTGCATAGATAAATTTATTCATAATTCCCGGCTCCTTTATTCCTACATCTTAACACGCTGCCCCTGACGGAGCTCAGAAATTTTATATAAGCTGCCTCGCCAGAGAATGCCGCCCCTGAGATAACATTTCAGCCCCGCATTGAGGAGCATGAAGCCGATAATTAGTTGGCCAAGGGGAAGAAAAAAAGCAGGAGTCAGTTTTGAGTTGAAGCGGATTTTCATTATAATGCCTGTGGCGACAAGTAATAAATAGGCGATCAAACCAACGGGCCACAGCCATGTTCCCCAAAGATAAATCATGGTGAAAAAAGGCGCCGAAATAAAGGCTATTGAAATGAGAAAAATAGCTATCATCCTGCTATAGCTGTAATAAGAGGTGGCGCCAAAGATATTCTTTTCCAGGCCCCTGAACATTTCAGTAATTGAGGCATACCAGATGAGGCTGATCTCTTTTTTAGCGATGGCAAAGCGAAAAGATGCATTGCTTTTTTTAAGAAGGAGGCCCAGGCCAACGTCATCGGCAACCTCCATTTTCAGCCAGGAAAAACCTTCCGTTTTATCAAAGGCAGCGCGTCTTACCAGGTTGAAGGCGCCAATGCCTACAGCCTTGTCGTTGTCTTCATCCTTCTTCCCGCCGGCACCGGTGAAAAACATGAACATGGCGCCGAAGGCATTGATGACAACCTCCAGCAAAAATGAATTCGCTTTAACGCCGGGGCCTATTGCAAGATGATCGACGACCTTTTCCAGTGCCAGAGCCACTCCTTTTCTTATTGCACCTTGGCTGAAATGGACATCTGCATCGGTATATAATAGCCATTCTCCCTTTGCCCGCATCGTTCCCACATGCATGGCATGGACTTTGCCGAGCCAGCCATCGGGCAAATTGTCCACATGAATAACACGCAAAGCCCAGTGTTCTTTAGCCAAACGGCTGATTATATCGCTTGTCCTGTCTGTCGATCGATCGTTGACGACAATTACCTCCATATCAGGGTAGTCTTGATCAAGAAGGGTATTTAGTGCCGCCTCAATGGTATCTTCCTCATTACAGGCAGGGATTATGACACTTAGCTTTGGCCAGATGGCAGGGGAAGGGGGTGAAAGTTTATCAAAAAAAGGGACGCGTAAAAGATTGGAAAACGTTTTTAGATAAATAACAGACCATACAATGGAGATGATAACGCCATAAAGGGCAAGGGGCAGGTTTATTTCGGACAATGACTAACTCCCTTTTTATCTGGGTTATTGCTTTCTCCATTGCATATAAAAAACCCCGCCACCAGGGCGGGGTAATTGAAAGATAAAGTTCGGTTTATTAAGCCGATGCTTCCAGTTGAGGGAAGTTTTTGTCGAGAATCTCATTCCACTGATCAAGTCTCGCTTTATTCTGCTCCAGTAGAGAAGATGCATCGCCTTCGATGGTAACACTGTTAATCTTGTCTCCCTGCGCGATGGAATTGACCACATCCTGATCTGCGTCGCTTAGGACTTCACCGAAAACGGTATGGTTATTGTCGAGCCAGGGTGTGGCTACATGGGTAATGAAAAACTGACTGCCATTGGTTCCCGGCCCTGAATTGGCCATGGAGAGTTTCCCCGGTTTGTCATGGCGCAGGCTGGAAACAAATTCATCTTCAAACTTATAACCTGGATCACCTGTTCCGGCACCCAGCGGACAGCCGCCCTGGACCATAAAGTCCGGAATTACACGGTGAAAGTTAAGGCCGTTGTAGTAGTTACGGTTTACAAGGTTGACAAAATTGGCAACGGTAACAGGGGCCTCATCGACAAAAAGCTTTATCCTGATATCTCCTTTTGATGTGCTCATGGTGGCAGTTAAATCGCTCATGGTGTTCTCCTTAGATACTGTTTTTTTATTTTATGCTGGTAAGGCATGTTTTAGAATTATAAACGAAGGGCCTTATTTATTCAAGCGGTAACAAGGAAAAAAGGCAGTCAGGGAAGTAAGGATGGTTCTTGCTGCGGCTGTAGGTAGTTATTGCTGAATCGTCTGACCCGACACACTGTCTTCCATCTTTCCTATTTTATTTAAACCGCCAATAATTTTTCGAAGTTCTTCAGCTGACATGTTGAGTGCCTCCACGGTCGGCGAATGTCGCTGTTTTTGATTTTTCTGGAGAGCTCATCGACAAAGTTAAGCGTCTGATTTGATTTCATCCCGTCACCTCAAAGACAGCTGCAGGACAGGTAAATTATTAAGTTCATTTGTATGATTACTTCGTTGCAACATTAAATGATTGGCAAAAACATTTGCCCGGTAATCAGTAAAATGAACTGTTCACGATGGTATGAGAGGAAGCCTTCTATTGTATTTGATGTTTTACTTTGCTATGATCTGAAACACTAAGAATTTTAACTTATACAGCTTACAGTCAGTAGGGTTAGTACGTGAAAAAAAGATTGATCATTATTTTGTTCTTTGTTTTTTATCTTGTCTTTGGCCATCCAGTATTTGCAAAGGATGTATTTCAAGACCTGCCGGTGTCAGCGGCTAAAGAAAGCGCCCTGGGAAAGCAAAAACTATTGGGTGTGCCCGCTTATATGACAGGTCAGGAATCTCCGCGCATTGAAAAGGATTTCGGACAATTCAAATCGAACAAACGTACTCACAGACTTAATAAAACTCAGGAAGAGGCCTGCAAGGTTGCCTTCCTCTCGGCACTTATTGCTCTCCAGAAGAGGGCTGTTAAGTTGGGCGCCGACGGCATTGTGGATATTAAGTCCATAACGAAATATAAACGTCTTGAGAGTGCCACTAACTATCGATGTTCTGCCAGTGATCTTATGGCTAATGTCGCGCTTACGGGTAGAATTGTAAATTTTGCCAAGTAGCGTCTATAAGAGTTATTCCTGTCTTTACGCACTTCTTTTTTTCTCAATAATAATGTGCCTGTTGATAGCCCGAGAGAGCACCTGATAAACGATGCGTGATCTTATCTATTTGGCCTACGGTTCTAACCTGCATCCAGTGCGGATGACAGAAAGAGTTCCTTCTGCAGAGCTGATTGGTGTGGTGAAGTTGGTGGGCTATCATCTAATGTTCCATAAACGTGGCATGGACCATTCAGGCAAGTGTAATCTCCAAGAAGGGGTGCCTCATGCCTATGGTGCCTTATTTAAGATGTCTGCTGCCCATAAGCCAGCCCTGGACTCTTTCGAAGGCAAGGGCTGTGGCTATGATGAAATATGTCTTGAAGTTTCCTTTCAGGGAACCCGGAGAGAATGTTTTAGCTACATTGCAAACCCTGCTTATCGGGATGACAGGCTCAGGCCCTTTCACTGGTATAAGAGGCTTGTCATTCTGGGGGCAGAGCATCACTGTTTGCCTGGTGATTATGTGGATGAAATGGAAGCAGTTGAGTCTGTTGCCGATTCAGACGGGGAGCGAAGGGGCAAGCATGAACAGTTGATCGAGAAGATGCTGAACTACCCTTGACCGCGCATAAGTTTAATTCAGAAAAAATAACAGATATTAGTGAACTAGCGCGCCTTTGATGACCTCATCTTTTGAGATATTGTGGCAACGTTTGCAATCCTTAAAGGTAAAGGCGGACTTGCCGTGACAATAACCACAGAATCTGCCCTGAGACATGGCCTTCATGTCAATTTTATTTCCCCCCAGTTCGTCTTTAAAAAGGGCAGGGTGACAGGATGAACATTTCAGAATAGAGGAATGTGTTTTATGGTCAAAAAGCACATTCTGAACGGCAGGGCTTTTACTTTTAAATAAAACTTTATTATCTCTTACCTCATCCTTAACCGAGTTCTCCAAAGATAATAGTGGTTTGACAGCGCCTTTTTTTGTCAGGTCAACCCAGTTAATAAATCCAAATTTGTCAACAGGCAGCTTTCCACCGTTGATCTTTTCTGGATTCCACTCTGCACCAAGACGGGCAGCAATTGATTTGATTCTAAGATGATCAATTTTGTTCAGATTGTGTAAATGTTCACCTTCAGGTTTTCCTGCCATATGACAGCGGATACAACCTTCATCATTGACATCGAAGGCGATTCCGCCATTATGGCAGGTGCCGCAGAGTTTTTTCTTTTTTATCTTGCCCATGACGATTTCATTGGACCATCTGTCCATATTAAATATCTCATCATGACAGACCTTACATGCAAAGAATGCACGGTGGAGCCAGTGTGGAAAGAGGACGGGGCTGAGGCCTCTTTCCTTTAAACGCTCCATGTTTCTTTTTAATACGAAGTTGCCAGGGATTTTTTCAAGGTTTTTCCATTTCATCAGTTCTCTGGTTTTTTCTTCATCTTCCTTAACGATCTTTTTTTGATATTTTTTCAGCTCCTCCAGAAGATCATCACCGCCGGTGAAATAATCCTGGTAGAAAAGGGTCAATTTATTGGAGAGGTTGATGAGGTACATCTTTTCTTCAAAGGGTCTGTCTTCCTTCGCTTCGGTGAAAATTATCCTTGCTTCCTCTAGAACAACGTCCTTGTTCTTTTTAATCAGTCTTTCAACTTCTTTAAAGTTGGTGCTTCCGTAGAGGCCGACAAATTTTTGCCGGAATGAACTTTGTTCTGCACCTATTGCCGGGGGTACTGAAATACTATGTGAAGCGGCAAAAAGTATGACAAGTATAAGGCACTTTAACTGGTTGGTTGAGATCATTTTCTTCTTACCCCTGGCATTTTAAAGTGTTTTGTCTTAAGCCTTTCACAAGTGATGATTAACTATAGCACAAATTAATTTCAAGGCTAA
This sequence comes from Pseudomonadota bacterium, assembly GCA_015222555.1. Lineage (GTDB taxonomy): Bacteria > Desulfobacterota > JADFVX01 > JADFVX01 > JADFVX01 > JADFVM01. The sequence goes on along the minus strand of JADFVM010000083.1, from coordinate 13,236 downwards.
ATAGATCAATATAGAAGGCTGTCATGGCATGTTTCTAGTAGCAGAATGGATAATGCGGAGCTGGAAAAAAGACGACCTTGATGTCTTCAAGGGCTAAAAGAGAGGATTTAAATATATCTGACTATCAGGTATCCCTATATTGAAATTTCAGATGGAGACGGAGTGTTTCATTTGTCGCCGGCAATACGTTTAAGCTCTTCTATTTCTTTTTTCAGGTCTGTCTGCTTTTTTCCCAAAATGAAGACATAGAAAAAAATAATAAGCCACAAAACACTGTAGGCTGCAAATAGATAGGACACGTTTCCGCTCATTTTCAGTACTCCTTCAAAATTTTCTTTCTCAATTCTTTAACTTCATCCTTTAACTCCTCAAAGCGAATCCTTCGTAAAAGCATGAATAAATAAAATGCCATAATGGAATAGAAGGAGAAAAAGAGGGTTCTGATCATCTCAGGTGGCAGGTCGATTTTTTCAGGTCGTACAACATCGGGATGAATTGTTCTGCTCCACCATTGGATGGACATGTAAACAATGGGGATATCAAAAAAGCCGATAATACCTATGACGGCTGAATATCTTGCCCGCTTTGTCTCCTCATCAATGGCATTCCTCATTATGAGGTAGGCGGCATAGATGAAGAGAAGTATTAGCGTTGTTACAAGTCTGGGATCCCAGGTCCAGTATGCTCCCCACACAGGTCTGGCCCAGATGGGGCCGGTGGTGAGGATAATGCAGCAAAAGGCCAGACCAAGTTCAACAGATGATGAGGCAACAATGTCCCAAAATCGATTTTTTCTGATGAGATACATAACGCTGGCGGCAAAGGTGACAAAAAAGGCGAAAAAGGATGTCCAGGCAAAGGCGACATGGAAATAAAAAATCCTTTGAACATGCCCCATGTATTTTTCCGTCGGTGCATAGATAAAAACAAGATAAAGTGACACAATGACCATTATGAGGGCCATAACGCCGATAATCTTTGCTATTTTTTCTCTTAATTTTTCCATTGCAGATAATTTATCCGTTTATTGAGAGGGTTCCTGTCTGCTCGTTACTAAGCTGATTATTCCTCTATCAGATATTCAAATGCCACATAGGATACAACAATAAAAATAACGTCGAATATGGCTAACATTTTTAGCCACATACTATAATCGATTAACAGCTTCCCGTCAAGGATCATGCCTGTTGCTTTCACTGCTGCAATGATTACCGGGACTTCAACGGGAAAAAGAAGCAGGGGCAGCATCATCTCTCCGCCCTTGACTCCTACCGATATGGCTGCAAAGAGTGTTCCCACGGTGATAAACCCTAGTATGGCAAGAAAAATGACAAAAAGGAGCTGCGGTAAAGAACTGACGATAGGTATATTAAAGAATATGGAGAAAAAGGGAAGGGTAATGCCGGAAATAATAAGGGAAAGAACAAGGTTTCCCAACAGTTTGCCAAAATAAATTCCGCTTCTGTCCATTGGCGCAAGCATGAGGCCCTGCAGACAATCCTGGTCCTTTTCTGCGGCAAAGGTTTTATTCAGTCCCAGTGTTGCGGAAAAAATGAGGGCGACCCAGAGGATGCCCGGGGCAACTTCTCTGATATATTCAGCGCCTGGATCGAAGGCGAAATTAAAGATGACCATGACAAGCAACGAAAAGATCATCATAGAATAAAGCCGTTCCTTGGATCTTAGCTCGACTCTAAAATCTTTTGCCGCAATATTAAATACCTTGCCTGGAAATGACATTAAGCCTGGCCACCTACTTTTTCAAAATAGATCTTTTCAAAGCTTTCAGTACTATGATTGGACGTTTTATCTTCAAAAACAATTTGTCCTTTTAGCTGAATGACAACACGGTCACTTATTTCAAGTCCGTGTGTAATATTGTGTGTTGTCATGATGATGGTCCTGTCCTGGGTGTGCAGGTTTTTTAAGAGATTCCTCAACATGAGCGCTGCATGCTGGTCGAGGCCTGAATAGGGCTCATCCAGATAAATGACATTAGGATCATGAATGAGAGCTCTCGCTATGGACAGTCTCTGCTCCATTCCTCTTGAAAATGTTCTTACCTGATGGTTTTCTCTTCCATCAAGGCCGACCTCTTTGATGAGGTGATGCGCCCTCTCTTCGGCCTTCTTCACATCATACATCCTGGCATAGAATAGCAGGTTTTCACGTGCCGTAAGATCACCGTAAAGAAAAGTTTTGTGGGAAATGACGCCTATCTTTTTTCTGATATCATAATGAGCTTCGGAAATATCAAGCCCATCGATTTCAACCTTGCCGTGAGTCTGTTTAATGATAGTAGAAAGGATTTTGAGAAGGGTTGTTTTCCCGGCGCCATTAGGGCCAAAGAGGGTGAGAAATTCACCCATCCTGATATGGAGGTCTATCCCCCTGAGTGCGTCAACGGTTCCGTATGACTTTCTTAAACCAGAGACCTTGATCATTCAGAACTATGACTCCCGGCCTGTGTTATTGAGGGTGAGTTGCTTTTGTCTGAGACCTCGTTTTTTTCAATAGAATCTATAGACTTGATCGTTTGAATCGCTTTTTCCTTGTAATAGTTTCTTAGCTCATCATGGTCTTTCTCATTTAGTTTCCCTTCTGCAAATTCAAAGTCGACATCTTTAATGGCCTGATAATAACGCTCTTTTTCACTTTTCATCTTTTCCAGATTAGATGCTGAGAGTTCTTCACTCCACTCCTGGCCTTTCTGAATAAAGGGAGACGCTGCAAAGGCGATTGCGATGAGGCAAAATATGATAATAGTGACAGTAAACATGAGTTCTCCTAATCCATCTCGTCCAGTTCTTTTTCGATTTTTTTGTCCATGTCGGAGTCGTGTTCTTTCTCAATGAGAGGAAGGGTCGATTCTTCATCTTTTATCCCTCGACTGGACCATTTTCTTAATATGGTAATTATAGCGCCTACCGCTATGAGCAGGGCAACAAAGGGCATAACATAACCTAACAGGTTAAACCCTTCTTTCTTCGGTGTGGCCAGGATCTCATCACCGTACTTCAGTAGAAAGGCATCCATAATATCTTCATCAGTCTTGTTGTCCTTAATCATGCGGTCAATTTTTTCTCTGGCGGGTATGGCAAAACCACAATTTTCATGGGGGCAGTTTTTGATTGTCTGATTACAGCCACAAAGACACATAAGGGCTTCCTCTGTCTTCGAAGGCGTCCTCTCAGATGTTTTTGAGATAGAAAGAGGAGGTGTGATAAGGGTAAACAATAAAAGAAATATGGCTAGTTTCCTGGATTTAAACATTGGATGACCCTTTTTTTCTTCTTCCCTCGGGTAGCAAGAGATATAAACCGCCAATGACGGCAACAATTCCTCCAATCCACATCCAGTTGATAAGGGGATTAATAATCCCTTTAACGGTTATTGTCCCATCCCTCTCCAACCCGGCAAGCAGGACAAAGAGGTCCTCTTTCAGCGATCTTTTCAGGGCAACCTCGGAGGTTGGCTCTTCGGGGAATTTGTTGTACCATCTTTTTTCAGGTTCAATGGTGTCCACCTTAATCCCATCTTTAAAGACGCTGAGAAAAACAACGACGGCGTAGTAGCTCGGTTTCTCCCTCGCTTTGATATCGTCATACGTGAGTGTATACTGGCCTATTTTCATCGACTCCCCTTTACGAAGCGATTTCGCATTTTCCTTGACAAATACGGTAGAGCCAGTCGCGCCAATGAAGAGCAGAACAATACCGATATGAACGACATAACCGCCATACCGTCTTCTCTGTTTCAAAAGAAGCATGGCCAGTGCCTTTAACGGCCCTTCACCCTTCAGTTTCTTTCTTGCCCTGATACCTCTGTAATATTCCATCCCTATCGTCACGAGGACAAAAGCAGAAAAAGAAAAAGAAAGAATAGCATAAACATGGCGCATGCCGGAGGCAAGGAGAAGTATAATTGTAATCACCATGATTAGCGTTGGAAGGATGAAGTTCTTCTTCAGATTATCGACGGACGCTTTCCGCCAGCCGATGAGCGGGCAGATGCCGGTAATGATGAGAAGTGTTAAGAATAAAGGTGTATTGACCTGTGCAAAGAAGGGGGGACCTACCGTTATTTTATTTCCAGTAAAGAGTTCCGATATAAGGGGGAACATGGTGCCCCAAAAGGTTGCAAAGGCCAGACCGAGAAGAATGAGGTTATTTAGAAGAAAGGTACTTTCCCTCGAGATGAAGGACTCGAGCTGATTATTGGTACTTCGTAAGTCATCAAAACGATAAAAGAGAAGACCGAAGGAGATAATTGCCATAATGGCCATGAAAACAATGAAATAGGGCCCCATTTCGGAGACGCCGAAGTCATGAACGGACTGGAGTACGCCACTTCTGACAAGGAATGTGCCGAAGATGGTCAGCGAAAATATGACAATAATCAGGAACATGTTCCAGACCTTCAGCATGTTTCTTCTTTCCTGAATCATGACGGAATGAAGATAGGCAGTCGCCAGGAGCCATGGCATGAATGAAGCGTTCTCTACAGGGTCCCAGGCCCAGAAGCCACCCCATCCCAGCTCATCATAGGCCCACCAGGCGCCAAGAATATTCCCGGCGCCAAGGATGGTCCAGGCAAAGAGTGTCCAACGTCTCGTTTTTTTTATCCAGACGGCATCCAGTTCTCTGGAAATGAGTGCAGCAATGGCAAATGCAAAGGGAATAGAAAAGCCGACATAACCCCATAAAAGAGCAGGAGGATGAATGGTCATTGCATAGGTTTGAAGCATGGGATTAAGGCCCCGTCCGTCAGGGGGAATGTAATCGGGGGGCAGATGTACAAACGCATTTGTTGTGTAGGTTGTAAGGACGAGAAAGAAGCAGGCAATGATCATTAAAACAACATAAGTATAGGGAATAAAGCGGTGGTTTTTCTCCTTTCTATTTTGGAACGCCATGAGTGCAGAAAAAATAGTCAGACCCAGGAGCCAGAATAGCAGAGAACCCTCATTTCCTCCCCAGAAAGCGGATATCTTGTAATGAATGTTCTGGCTTCTCTCAGAATAGGCGGCAACGTACTTTAGCGAGAAGTCGTCGATGATAAAGGCGTTGAAAAGGGTAAATGAAGCAAAACCGACGAGGAAGAAAATAGCGTAAATGCCGCGTCTTGCACTGACAACAAACCGGAGGTCTTTTTTCTTAATCCCGATGATGGAGGCGGCAATAACATACACCGCCATGGGTAAAGCCAGGATTAGAGAAATCCTGCCGAGATCAGTCAGCATTCTTGATACCCTCCACAGCATCAACCTTGCTGCCAGGCTTGTAGTCTGGCGGAGGCACTTCCCCTTCATATCTTGACGGACATTTTACGAGAAGTGTGGTTGCTTTGAAGAGGTTGTTTGCGGCGTCATACTTTCCTTCAAGTATAACCTGTACGTCTGGCTTGAAAGAATCGGGTTTAACGTCCTTGTAGGTGACCCTTACAAAGGAACTGTCAGGGCCGTCTTCATCTTTAATATTAAAGTTAAGATTGAGATTTCTTACATCATCTTCAATAGAACCGTCAATAACCGTTCCACTGATTCTGACGCCTTCTCCGGCCAATCGTGAATGGTCTGCTTTAAGCTCAGCCACTGTCATAAAATAGACGCCTGATTCTTTAACTCCCATAAATACAAGGTATATGATAGCCACGACAATGATAATGCCGGCCACCAGGAATTTCTGGTTCTTCTTCAATGTATTCTCCCGATCAGATTATTAAGGAACGTTGCCATGACAAAATTAGTAAAAACCTCAATTCCTTAGTCTGTAAGCCAGATAGGAAAGTTCAATGAATTTATCAAAAAAATCCTGTTTTATCAATAATAAAAGGGGATTGGGTTGTCAGTTAATTTGATTTTGCATTGAATTTTCTCTGTCTTAGCACTTCATACATTAGGAGGGCGGCTGCAACGGATGCATTGAGGGAGTTGATTTTTCCTTTCATCGGGATGGTAAGCAGCAGGTCGCATTCTTTTTTTACCAATGGGCGAATTCCATCTCCTTCACTTCCGATAACAAGGGCGATATCGATATTGAGATCTGCATCGTAAATAGATTCCCTGCCACCTCCTTCGGCGCCTGCAATCCATAAACCCTCTTTTTTCAGCGTCTTCAATGTTCTTACAACATTAGTGACCCGCGCAATCTTAACATGTTCTACTGCACCTGCCGATACCTTCTCAACGGCAGGTGTTACGCCCACCGCCCTGTCCTTAGGGATGATAATGCCATGGATGCCGGCTGTTTCTGCGCTTCTAATGATGGCCCCAAGGTTATGAGGGTCCTGAATGCCATCAAGAACGACAAATAAACCTTTTTCACCACTTTTCCTCCAGGAAGATAATAATTCTTCCAAAGACGAATAGTTGAACTGTGATAAAAGAGCCACGACCCCCTGATGGTTAACCTTGCCCGCCAGATCATCGAGCCCCTCTTTATCATACTCTGACAACTTGATTCTTCGCTCTTGAGTTTTTACAAGAATATCTTTGACCGCCCCTTTCTGATTGCGACCATAGCAGATATGATGCACTTTTTCAGGGTGTGCCAAGAGGACTTCCATGACGGGATTTATGCCGTAGACTATTCTTGACACATCTCCCCTGCAATGAGATCCGCTGCCTTAACGGGGTCTTCGGAATTTGTGATAGGACGGCCGATAACGAGATAATCAGCGCCTGCCTTTACCGCTTCATAAGGTGTCATTACTCTTTTTTGATCATCAAGGGAAGCAAAGGCGGGTCTTACTCCCGGTGTGACAACGACAAAATCACTGCCGCAGGATTCCTTGACAAGGCTGATCTCCTGTGGTGATGCGACAACACCGTCGAGGCCGGCCTTTTGGGCAAGCAGGGCGAGGCGTCTTACTTCATCTTTAATAGGTTCTAAAATGCCGACCTCCTTCAGTCCAGACTCATCTGTACTGGTTAGGATGGTAACGGCAATGAGGACCGGTTTTTCAATGCCAAGTTTTTCAGCTTCCTTATGTGTTGCCTCGGCGGCCCTTGCCATCATCTCATAGCCCCCAAGGGCATGGACGTTGAACATTTTTACTCCAAGGCGCACTGCTTCTATGGAGGCTGCCGCTACAGTATTTGGTATGTCGTGGAATTTTAGATCTAAAAAGATGTGGCCGCCCCTTTTAATGATCTCTTTGACGACAGTCGGGCCAGTGGAAGTGAACAGCTGTTTTCCTATTTTGAAAAAGCCGACCTTGTCATGCAGTCTGTCAGCCCATGTCAACGCTTGAGCTTCCTCTTTAACATCGAGGGCCAAAATTAATTTGTCAACCATATACAATCCTTAATAACTATTTTTAAAAGCCAACTTCAAGTCCAGCATATTCCTGCATCTAAATTCTTTTATTTTCCCCCAAGTATCTCCTTTGCCTGTTTTTCAGAGGTGACGACGCCACCTGACAGTATGAGTTTAAAGGCTGCCTCTACATCCATGTCGAGAGTGATAAGATCTTCTTCGGGAATCATAATAAGATAACCTGAGGTTGGGTTGGGTGAAGTGGGAATGAAAACATTCAATACTTTCTGGCTCGTATTTTCCTGAACCTCGCCTCTTGCAATGCCGGTAACAAAACCGAGGGAATAGAGTCCTTTCCTTGGATATTCAACCATGACAACCTGCTTAAAGCTTGCTTTGTCCTGGCTGAAGATTGTTTCCATTAGTTGTTTGGCGAGCAGATAGATACTCCTTAAAATGGGGATTTTGTCTACTATCTTTTCGCCAATCTGTACCAATTTTCGTCCAAGTATGTTTCTGGTTACAATGCCAACAATCATAACGATTAAGAACATAATAACCAGGCTAAGTCCGGGTACGTGAAAAGGAATGTAGGTCTGTGGGTGGAGTGGTGGCGGTAACACGGCCAGCATCTCATCGAGTTTGCCTATGACAAATTTCAGGATAAAGATAGTAATGCCAATTGGCACTACAACAAGAAGACCGGTAAGGAAATAGTTCCTTAATCTATGTTTTATACGTTTAAGCATTCCTTATTATGGCAAATCCTGATCTGCAGAGACAGCAAAAAGAGCTCTTCCCTTTGCCACTATCTCATTATTTTCATTCACGTAAACCAGCTTCGGCTCATGGCATATGGCTTCTTCCTCATTTAATGCAAAGTAACTTGCAATGATAACAAGGTCCCCTTTACTAACCAGTCGCGCTGCTGCGCCGTTTACGCAGATAACGCCGCTGCCGCGTTTACCTTTTATTACATAGGTTTCAAGGCGATTGCCGTTGTTAATATCATAGATTTGTACTTGTTCAAAGGGGAGAATGTCTGCCGCTTCCATAAGGTTCTCATCAATTGTAACGCTTCCTTCATAATTGAGATTCGCGTCAGTTAATGTTGCTCTGTGAATCTTGGATTTTAACATTATTCTTTTCAAGTTACTTCCTCCCTATTATTGCATTGTCTATTAATCTTGTCTTGCCTACTTTAGCGGCAATAGCAAAAAGCGCTTCTTTTTCAATTTTTTCGACGGGTAAAAGAGTTTCAGAATCCCTGATTTCCAGGTAATCGATCTCTATACCTGAGGCTATGACCTTTTTAGCTTCATTGATGATAGCCTGTGCATTTTTTTCACCGGCCATACAAAGATTATAACCCTCTTTAAGCGATTGATAAATGGATGTTGCCATTGCTCTCTCTTCAGGTGAGAGATTGTGATTTCTGGAACTCATTGCAAGGCCGTCATCTTCCCTTACTATGGGCATACCTATGATTTCAATATTAAAATCCAGGTCTTTTACCATCTTCTTTATAACCGCAAGCTGCTGAAAGTCTTTTTCCCCAAAGATGGCGATGTGGGGATTAACAATGTTAAAAAGTTTTGCAACAATGGTAGTTACGCCTCTAAAATGTCCCGGCCGTGAATCACCGCAGAGGCCCTGTGATAATTCTGTAACATCTACGACCGTTTGGTTCCCTTCAGAATACATATCAGATGCTGAAGGTAAAAAAAGAATATCTACACCACATTGATTTAGCAGTTCTTTGTCCCTTGCCAGATCTCTGGGATAGATATCAAAATCCTCACCATGACCAAACTGGGTTGGATTGACAAAAATGCTGACAACAAGAATGACACCTCTTTTCTTTCCTTCCTTAATCAGGCTCAAATGTCCCTTATGAAGGAATCCCATTGTTGGAACAAAGGCGATCTTTTTCTTCTCACATATGAGAGATCTCGAAAGCGATGCCATTTCATCAATCTTTTCAATCGTTTTCATGGTATGTCTTGTTCACCGAAACTTTCCTCTTTTGATGGAAATGTTTTTTCTTTCACCTCTTGGATGTAATCTTTTACGGCATCTGTAATAGATTCGGAAAGAAAGGCAAAGTTTCTTACAAATTTAGGCTTGAAGTCTGATAATCCTAAAAGGTCATTTATAACGAGCACCTGGCCGTCACAGTCCGGTCCGGCACCGATACCTATTGTTGGAATGGAAAGGCATAATGTGATCTCCTTTGCTGCGTCAGCGGGAATCCCCTCGAGAACAATGGCAAATGCCCCGGCCTCTTCTATCGCCCTGGCGTCGTCAATAAGTTTTTTGCGCTCCTCTTTTTTGCGCCCCTGAATCTTATATCCACCCATGGCATTGACTGATTGCGGTTTAAGACCGATGTGGCCCATTACCGGTATGTCAATTCCAACGATTCTTCTTACTGTCTCGGCGATGGAAGCGCCTCCCTCCAGCTTGACAGCTTCGGCACCCGCCTCTTTTACGAGTCTTCCGCTGTTTCTTATGGCATCTTCTGTCGATGCCTGATAGGACATGAAGGGCATATCTGCCACAATTAACGCTTTTTGTCTGCCTCTGACGACAGCGGCAGTATGAGCGATCATCATTTCCATGGTAACGGGCAGGGTATTATCAAAACCGTAGATGACGTTTCCCAGTGAATCTCCCACAAGGAGGATGTCAATACCACTTTTGTCCAGAAGGCTGGCCATTTGATAATCGTAGGCCGTAAGAACGGTAATAGCCTCTTTTTTATCTTTCATGCCCTTTATAAAGGGGACTGTGATTTTATGTGTCATAAATTACCTAGCCCAGATGAACTGGACTCTTTTTTGTACCCCCTTGAGGGGTGTAAGTGCCTTCACGAAATCAAGTCTTCGAAGTATTTCCCCCATGGGCGATTCTGCGAAGCTAAATAATTTTCTGCCAGAAAATCGCAGCAAATTATTTCTAAGTTACTAATAAAAAAGCCCTCCGCTGGTGACGGAAGGCAGTATAGTGTATAGCTGACTTATTGTAAAAAAGTCAGTTAAGTTTATATAATGCTTTTTCCGTCCCGGTCCAACTATCTGGATCCAAGCGGCACAAAATGTTTAACTCCCCCCTTCATTTCCTTGATCTCTTTAATCAACAGTTCAAAATCTTTTCTGTTGTTAACAAAATCGATATCTGTTGAGTTGATGACCAGGAGAGGGGCCTCATCATAGTGAAAGAAAAACTCGTTATAGGCCTGCCTCAGGGTTTCGAGATACTCATACTCGATATTCTTTTCATATTCCCGATTTCTGATCTGAACCCGTTCCTTTAAAACATCAGCCGTTGCCTGTAAGAAAATGACAAGATCAGGCTTGGGCAGTCTGGCATCTAAAAGCTGGTAAACCTGTTCATAGAGTTCAATTTCATTTTCGTCAAGGTTAATATAAGCAAAAATTCTGTCCTTTGCAAAGATATAATCACTAATAAGTGTTCTTGAAAAAAGATCAATCTGACTCAGCTCTTCCTGCTGTCGATAACGGCTTAAGAGGAAAAAAAGCTGTGTCTGAAAGGAGTATTTTTTCCGGTTCTCGTAGAAATCACCCAGGAAGGGGTTTTCATCTACCTGCTCACATATTACCCTGCCGTCCAGGGCTTTACTCAGCATTTCTGCAAGACTGGTTTTCCCAACCCCGATGGGGCCTTCAATTGCTATATATCTTGCACCTGTCATCTTTTAACAAATCGGGGCGGAAGTAGGGTATGTATTAGCTGAAATCGGAGAAAGTTGCTTCCAGGGTTGTCTGTCATTGAATCTCTTAACAAAATGGATCCGGTTGTTTGGTATGGAGATCACCTTGAGTTTTAGGGGATTCAAAAAAAGTGTTAGCACGTCTCCAGACTCTCCTCTTTTCCCTTAGTCAATTTTTTAATTATCAGTTCCAGCTCATGGCTTTTAATCGGCTTATTAAGGTATTCCGCAGCTCCCAGATCCATGGCTTCGAGATAGGACGTGATTTCTCCAAAGCCTGTCATTATAATCACACCAAGTTCCGGATCAATGGCTCTGGCTTCCTTTAACAGCTCGATGCCATTCATTTCCGGCATTTTAAGGTCTGTCAATAAAATGTCATAACTTGACTTTTTCATCGACTTCAGGGCTTTCATGCCGGAAACAAAGGGGGCAACGTGATAACCCTTTTTTGTTAGAATCTTTGCAAGACTATCGCAAATTCCTTCATCATCATCGACTAAAACTATCTTTACAGGTTCCATGTCCCTCATTACCCCCAGCAAAATAACCTACCATAAAATATAAATCTTGGCAATTTTATTTGGGGAAATGTCAATGGTGGCAGTTAGGTGTAACTCCTGTTCCATAATGAAAAATGACGATATTAAAAAGAGGATCTGCCACTGTTGCGTGGCTATTCTGATCAGATGTAGACTCTGGGTACTCGTTGACTAATGCCGCACAGGAGTTCATAGGCTATGGTATCGACTTGTTCAGCAAGTTTCTCAATAGAGACATGTCTATCACCCTCTCCACCAAAAAGGAAAACATCATCCTCCAGGCTTACATCCTCTACGCCGGTCACATCCACCATGGTCATGTCCATGCAGATACGGCCAATGACAGGCGCTCTCTGGCCTCTAATCAGGACCTCTCCTTTCCCTGACAGCTCCCTTCTGTACCCATCGGCATATCCAACGGGTAGAACGGCAACTTTGCGTCTACCGGGTGCGACGTATGTACTTCCATAACTGACCCTGAAGCCCTTTTCTACATCCTTCAGGTCGATGATTTTAGTCTTAAAAGACATGACTTCTTTCAGATCTGCTATTTTTTTGAAAGCAGGTGAAGGATAGCTCCCATAGAGCATGATTCCTGGCCTGACCATGTTGAATAGGCCCATTGAATGATTGAATATGGCTGCGCTGTTAGCAGCATGCTTTAAAGGTATGATAAAGCCCATCTCTTCAATCACTTTAAGTGCTTCTTCAAAGTCCTTAATCTGTTTTTGTGTAAAGTCACCTTCAGGTGAGTTTGACGGGAAATCGGCCGATGCAAAATGAGTGAGCACCCCTTCCACCTCTATATTGGTCATATCTTTCAGAGACTTAAAAAAAGTCTTAACACCCTCTTTTTGTATCCCTAGCCTGCCCATTCCTGTGTCTATTTTGACATGAACTTTGGCTATGAGATCCTGCTTTTTTGCTTCATTATTTATTTTTTTAGCTGCTGAAAGGGAAAAAATGACCGGCGTGAGCTTATGAGAAATTATGGTTTTTTCCTGCCCTTCTATTATGCCGCCAAGGATTAAGATGGACGATGTAATGCCGTTCTCTCTCAATCGGAGCGCTTCTTCAAGGATAGCAACACCAAGGGCATCAACACCCATCTCTTCAAGTGACTTTGATACTTCAACGGCGCCATGACCATAGGCATCGGCCTTTACGACAGCCAGAATTTTTCGGCCTTTGCCGGCACGATTTTTTATTAAGGTGTAATTATCTTGAAGGGCCTGTAAGTTAATCTCACAGACAGTGGGTCTTTTGGGGTACGTAGTCAACAATGAACTCCCTATTAAATCTGATCCTAATGTATATGATAGTCTTCCAGATGAAGCGAGGGATTCGACTTTATTTCAATAGAGACACTATGTTCAATCTCCAGTTCGTTAATGTCGCCTGCAAGGGGCCCTAAAAGTATGTCAGACAAGGTCGGATGGACATGAACCTTGACATCCTGGCCCGTATGCAGACAGGAATGAACTTCCCTGTCTATTGTTCTAAGGATTTCATAGGAAATACTCTCCTTTGACTTAATGTATCCCTTGCCTTCACAAACTTCGCAGGGATTACACATCGCCTCTGTAATACTGCTTCTTATCCTTTTCCTCGTCATTTCCAGAAGTCCAAGTTCGGATATTTCCGAGATCCTTGTAATGGACCGATCTTTTTTCAGTCCTTCCTGCATAGCGGCGTAGACTTT
>JADFVM010000082.1 GCA_015222555.1 Pseudomonadota bacterium | reverse complement strand
TCTTTGATAGGCGATAATAATGAGAGTGACGAGCAGGATCGCCAAGCCTCCGAAACGCTTCAATTCACTGTAGATGAGTTTCACCATGTGGTCTGCAAAATAACGACCATTGGTTATTATGGCGTCAGGAACACTTTTTTCAACAAAGCGTACGACAGATTGGTAGTTTTCATACTCTTTAAGTTTGATGTTGGTCAGGATAAAGGTCTCTTCCTCCTTTATGGAAACACGGTTAGAAAGTATATTGCCCGTAAATCCATCCAAAAGTCTGTCTATCCGGATCGAAGGCGCTTCTCCTGGGAGGGTGGTTAAAGCCCTCTTTAATATTTCCGGGCGGATACGTAACTCTAATGCCGAAGTTTCTATATCCCGACCGAGTTTTTCCCGGCGTTCTTCTGTCCAGAAATTAAACCAGCGCTGCCTGTTTTCAGACTGTTTTTCTTTGCCGGGCAAAAGATTGGAGACTGACTGGATTCCTGAAATAAGTCCCTTTTCTTTAAGGCGAAGGAGCTCGTCGTATAAGAGATCATTTTGTTTCAGGGCATCTTCCGTCCTTTTTGACTTTACGGCAACTGATGTGGAACTCATGGCAGAACCGAAGTTACTTACAATCTCTTTCCAGTCTTTCCTTGTCTCCTTGGAGGCCGCATTAAGCTTTTGAACATCTCCCTCAAATTCCAGCCCCGTCAAACCGTAGAAAGAAAGGACTGTTATGATGAGGATCAAAAAAAGAGGGAGTCTTCCGCTTTTTGATATCCAGTTGAAGTAGGGTGGAAAGAGATTGGTCACCATGAACAGCGGTTTTCTCTCAGGCCGTGCGGCCCTTTTAGGGATGATCAGTGGCAGGACAAATAGGGTAAAAACAAAGGCGCCGGTAATTCCAAGGGCTGCAAAAAGGCCCAGTTGGCGCAGGCCCGGCATGAGAGAGATCTGGAGGCTCATAAAGGCCGCCACCGTTGTACAGACGCCGAAAAGTAGTGGCCTCATAAGACGTCCCAGGGTCTTTATTATTTCCCTTTCATCATGTTCTAATTTTGTCGACTCATCGATATGAAAGAGCAGATGAATTCCGTAATCGACGGCGATCCCTGCCAGCATTGCCCCGCAGCCGATAGATATGGCAGAAATTTCAGGAGAGAAAAGCCGGATAATGCCTGAGGCGAAGAAGGCTCCGAACAGGGCCGGTAAGACTGTGAGGAGAGAAAGAATGGGCCGCCTGTAAACGAGGAGGGAAAGAATTAGAATGGCTGCAAGAGAAATGGAGATCGTCCGTTTAATGTCTCCCTTGATCATTGTTGAATTGTCCAGGCTGAAGCGGTGGCTTCCGAGATAGGCTATGTGCAGCTTGTGCCCCGCGTCAGTGGAAGTTATTTTTTTGATGGCCTCATCGATGAAAGTGACAAGTTCAGTGGCCCTTTTATTGTCTGTTCCGGCATGGCGGGGCTTGGCCAGAATGAGGAGGTGTTTCATGTCCTGGCTGAAGATGCGGCCCTTTTCCATAACAATGGAGGTATCACTACTTCTCATGGCTGTTATCTTGGCCAGCAGCAGGCTGTCCAGAGAAAGAGGATCCCTGTAAAAGGCCTGTGAAATGACAGGTGTCGGTGTCTCGGTGAGCAGCCTTTTCCAGTTGCCGAGCGTTGTCTTAAGTTCTTCGGGTATAAGTCGCTTTTCTATTTCTCTTTCATCCTCTTCAGTAAAGAGAACACCCCGATACTCTCTTAGCATGTTCAATCCTTCAAAGAGGGCGTTATCGTCCCATTTGTAATAGATGTCGGTGAAGAGAGAGGATGAGGAGAGCTGCTCCACAAGCCTGTCTGCAGCAAAGATCAAATCATCCGTTGAGGCTGTTTCATCATTTTCCTCCGCTCCAATGTCGAAGAAGGTCATGTCCATGCGGTCAAATCCTTTCAGGACGGCATGGTGTTTTTGCACGACAGGATCGTCGAGAGGCAGAAGGTCCATGATGTCCTCTTCCAGTTTGATCCCCATTGAGGATAAGGCCAGTAGGAAAATAAGGAAGATTGAAGTAATAAGAACGACAGCCCTGTGTCTGAAAAGGCGGGAGAACAATGCTGCCGAAAATCCTTTTTCGGCGTCTTTACCTGTCATGAGGCAGGATCTCCTTTATGAATACCCTCTTTTGTCGATCCTTGGGGCGTTATTTTGAGGAGATTGACCTCTATCTGGTAATGCCACCGGTGGTTGATTATGATGATCTTAGCGGGCAGCGGTTTTTCCCATCCACGAAAAAGGCGATAATTTGAATAGCTTATCTCTCTGATAGCCTTGTCTTTTGAAAACTCTCTGGAAAATAAAAGACCCCCTTCATTAGAGTAAACGTATTCCACCCTCCTATGCTGGTCGTTTTTCAGGGTGATATGAACCTTTCCCTCATCGGTATGCCGCTTTTGTTCCATTGAATGTTTTGGCTGCATATAGATATGCTCTATATCGCCTGCGACGCCTTTTTTAAGAGGGTTGGAGGGCATTTTTTCAGGTTTTTTCAGTATATCAACATTCCCATTTGTTAGTGAGAGGTCAAAGATCTTGCCGCCCATCTCGGCAAAGGCCAGTGCCCTGAATTCTGAGGCGCCTTCCACTGCGAGGTAGCCAATAAAATCATACTCTTGCCCCTTAACGGTAAGGATTATTTGTTGATTCATAGTGAATTGGGGGGGGTAGGGTGGTGCGGGAAGATTTACCTGCACATCTTCAAGAGGATTCGCCTGGATAACCTCTTCGCCATGCATTGGCTTCGATACGCAGGCGGTTAATAGAAGGATCAAAAAGAGAGCAGAAAGAGAGGGGAACTTCATTCGATGAGGGCCACTAGAAAATAGAGGGTTTATTTACGTTAAAGAGGTCGTCAGGCAGGTCGGGATCGACTTCATGGGAGAAGAATTTTATTTCCATAAAATCCTCTTGAGGCTCCCTTATGATAATCCTGGACATCTGTAGCGATGACGCGTCGAAGAAAAGTTCAAGGGATGAAATCGCCTTTGCCATGCCTTCTGATTTCGGCTTGAGATGCAAAAGGTACTCCTTACCCTCGAGGATTTCCATGTCATAGCCCTCTCTGGCTTTATCAAAGTCCCCCTTCAGGATGGAGATGATTTGCTCCAGCATCCCTCGAAGCAGGTTTTCCATGCCGAATTTCGCTTTCTCAAGTTGCCCCTCTTTAATGCGGAACTTGGCCACCTTTTTGTTATTAAATAGCATCATCGATCTGTAAGGGGCTGACAGTTCCCATCTCAATTTGTCGGGCGCCTTGAAATATAACATCCCTTCTGAGGTGAGAAGATCGAGAAAAAGCGTAATATGGCGCTCCTGCACGAACTTTGCCTTTAGTCCCTTGACAGAGTGCAGCTTGTCTTCTATCTCTTTTAAAATGGCGTCCTGTCGCTCTTTGGAGACGGTTTTAAAAGTCTTGTCAGGCAGGACGGGTGCAAGCTCTTCCGCGCCTGAGCCATTAACCCCGAAAAACAGAAACAGGAAGGTTGCTAAAATAATAGTTTTTATTAAAGGCTCAATTTTGAACATATCCGTTTCCTGAAAATAAATGATGAAAGGGTGATTTAACAATCAGTCTTTTCCTGAAAGGGTAATGAGTCCAAAGTTGCCATTATCATCATATTGTAAACACGCTATTGAATCGCTGTGCAAGATTTCTCTTATTTGAGGCTCTGCCTGCTTCTGCTCAGCACCAGAAACTTCCGGTGACGGATAGAGTCTCCCATCCTTTAAGGAAAGAGCCGCAATTGCCACATCAAAGCCCTGACCCGCAGGCATGCCACCGTAAAGAGGCGAATAAAGTCTCGTCAAATCCTTTCCCTTCTGAAGGTTGTCATAATGGCAACCCGTACTTCTGTCTCCATTGGCGGCCAGAAAGAGGGCGCTATGGTCCGGTTTGACGGGATTTCCACTGCCGGTTTCGATGCTGCTTATGCTGCCATAAGCTTTTCTACCCTTCTCTTTACCCATAAGAAAGGAGACAAAGCCTTCCCCCGGCAGGTAGGTGCAATCATTAAAGGCAGAGGGTTTTATGGCTGAGACGTTTTCAGAGCCTGAAAGAATGGTTGAATAACCCCTTACCTCACAATATTCATCACCCACACCTGTCAGCACGTAGTCAACCTTACCCTCTTCGAGCCATGCCGAGGCGGTAGAAAAAACGGATGACGATGTCATTTCAAAAGAAGTTAAGGTGAGGCAAGGGCCCTGGAGCTTCAAGGCAATGGATACGTTGGAGACCAGCGAGTTGTGGACGGAATTTGCAAAAAGGGTGGGCGAGGCGCACTTGTCTCCATCATCGATGAGAGTGTCCAGAAAATCAAAGGATGTCTGCAAGGGGCCGTATCCCGTTCCGAAAACGATACCGATACGTGTCCTGTCTTCAAGGTTGAGACCTGAGTCTTCAATGGCGTGAAAGGAAGATAGAAGCGCCATTTGCAGGAACCTGTCGATTCTGCGCAACTTATTCCTGGGGATGAATCGGTCAAGGCCTTCTGCGGCAGAGGTGTAAACTGGTAAGGCTATCCCTCCCTTTGCCGTTTCAACTGTATGCTCTACAATGTTTGGCTGTGCTGTGCCTTCAAGGCCACTGAGCAAGGTCTCTATGCCGCAGCCCAGTGGTGTAACCGTTCCTATTCCTAATATACTTGCCTTCATTGCATATTGACCTTTATTATTGGCCTGCCTTTAAAATCAGTACGGAGTTATTTCCCCCGAAGGCGAGAGAGTTTGACATGGCCATATTCCCCTTTATAGGTGTGTTATTTGTGGTGGGGGCGACTTTGCATTCTTCGTCAAAATCTTTAAACCCTGCTGTTGCCGGGATCTGCCCGTCCAGCAGTGCTCTAACGCTCAAAACGGCTTCAATTCCCCCTGCCGCACCCAATGTGTGGCCAGTATATGCCTTTGTTGAGACAAAGGGCACTTTATCAGAGAATATCTGCTCGATCACCTTGCCTTCTACCTTGTCATTGTCAACGGTAGATGTGCCGTGGGCATTGATAAAGGATATCTGCTCCGGTCGGGCATTTGCTTCTTGTAGAGCAATGTTAATAGCACGAGAAAGACCCGCCCCTTCCGGGTGAGGGCCCGTCGGGTGATAGGCGTCTCCGCTGCTGGCATAACCAGCTACAAAAGCCAAAATCTTTGCACCACGTTCTTGTGCAGATCTTTCCTTTTCAATGATAAGAATGCCTGCACCTTCGCCAAGATTAAGCCCCTTTCTGAACTTGTCGAAGGGGCGGCATGGCTCGGGTGATGTATTTAACAAAGAGTTAAAGCCAAGATAGGTTGTCCGGCAGAGTTCATCGCTTCCGCCTGCGATAACGATGTCACAAAGGCCGCCTCTTAACCACGATTTTGCCATCCCTACGGCGTCTGTTCCCGATGAACAGGCGTTTGCAATGGTCACTGCAGGGCCATCCCATTGATATCTATTGGCAATATAAAGGGCGGGGTTATTGGTGAGGTATCTCTTTATGGGCTGCATATCCGGAAATTTACCAGCCCGGTACGCCCGGTAGAAAGGCTCATTGTTCAGCGTGGAACCGACAGTGGTTCCAATAACGACACCTACACGCTTCTTTTTTAGATAGTCAGCTTCCAGGCCTGATTGACTTAAGGCCTCATTAACAGCGGAAAGGAGCAGAAGGGTCGTTCTGGTCTCATCATTTCCGGGATTGATATGGTTAAGGTCTGATGCTATCTCAAAAACGGGGGGAAGGTTTTCCAGTCCTGCTTCTACGCGCTTTGATGGGGCTGGATTTCTATTGGCCGAATATAGAGCCGGCATGATTTCATCAAGGGAATCACCGGCCGCACAGATGCACCCCAGTCCTGTTATGCCGGCTTGCATCTTTGTTAAGCCGCTCCTGTTTTTGACCTGACGTAGTCGGCAAGTGTTTTAACCGAAGTAAAAACTTCTCTGGATTCTTCCAGGTCCTTGGTTTCAACCTGATAATGTTTTTGTAGAAGGACGACCAGTTCGACGGCGTCCAGAGAATCCAGTCCAATTCCTTCATCACCAAAGAGAAAATCATCATCCTTGATCTCCTCGGGAGTAATATCGACTAACTTCAAATCCTTGATGATCAGTTCCTTAAGTTCATTTTCCAGCGACAATTGAAAAACCTCCTAAATCGTTTTTAATATTAATTCTTAACATGGGCCGTTATTTCTTTCAAATTGTTTTCTCCTTCATCCCAGAAGTTGAAGAAGTTATACCACATGAACGGGTGCTCGCTGGTATATTTTTCAAGGAGAGTGACGTAATTAGATGCCAGCATTTTTATTGTCTCTTCACGTGACAACTTCTCTCTGTCAACTCCTTCCGTAATACAATGAGCCTCAATGGAGAATGAAAGTTTTCCCGTCCTTGCCGTAAGTAAAACAACGATATCTGCGCCTGTCACATAGGCCAGATGATAAGGCGCGACAGGGAAGGGCGCCTTTTCTCCCAGAAAGTCAAGATATATGGCTCTTGCACCTTCTGTACGATCACCCATTATGGACAAAATTTCACCAGAATTCAAGACATTGGTTGCTTCCACAAGGCCTCCCATAAAACCGTTGGGAGAAATAAACTTGAATTCATCACGCCGCTTTGAGAGGTCAAAAAAATGTCTTCCATCGCTGTTTTCCACATTTAATAAAAGGTTGACAGGGACTTCCATCTTATCCATCGTTGCCATGGCTGTCATCCAGTTGCCTGCATGGGTCGTCAGCAATACCATCCCCTTTTTCTGGCCGGTGATGCGAATGAGCTCCTCTTTGTAGGGGAATTTCACCTGGAACCTGTCTCTCTCCAGAATCCCCATACAGGCCTGGTCTATGAGGACCTTTCCAAACTGCAGGAAGTGATAGTAGGTGGCAAAAAAGCGCCTTAAAGAACCGTATTTTGGAAACCTGTGTTTGAGATAATAGGATGCTGATCGTCGCGCACTTTTTCTTATGAGCAGATAATAGGGGAGAATAAATATCAATAAAAGATAGGCCGGTAAGGGGCCCCCCAGGCGGATAAAGGTGTGGAAAAACCAGAAACCAAGGTTATTTCCGAAGGCGGGAGAGCTCTCTTTATTTAACTGCTCAGCCAATGGACTTCTCCTTTTCTTTTTCCGGAACCAGGTTTTTATAAAGCAGGATGAGAAGGTATACAACAAGTCCCGCAAAAAGGGTTAGGAAGGGCGCGATTACAGTCGCGCCAATGACATATTCGTAAAGCCGCTGATGAACTTCATGGCCAAGTGTCTGGTAGTTAAATTCTGTAAGAAACTTACCATGCCTTATAAAATAGCCGGTTTCGATGGCGATTGCCGGTACAAGCGGTGGCGCGCAAAGGTGACTGATATTAAGCGCAATAAGACGATTTAAGCGGAGTCGCGTGGCGACAAAGATGATTGAGACAGAATGCATGGCGATGAGTGGCAGGGTTCCTAAAAGGATGCCCAGCATGGAAGCAGACACAATCTCCTTGGGTGTCGTATTTTCCTTCAGAAGGATGCCAAGAGACTTGACTGGATGACGAAGTGAAAGGGAGAGTTTCTTTTTCTCTTCGCTCGTTTTAAAGATGACATTGTGGGGCCAGGGGAAGAAGTTGCGGATCACCAGTCTTGTGTAGGTCATGGATATGCGGTAATTATCCCAGAAAGGATCAAAGTGGGACGCCTCTTTTGTGTCTGCCGAATAGTTAACGGAGATATGGGCATCTATAATGTCAAGACCTGCCCAAGCACTTCTCACAAGAATTTCTACTTCGAAGTTATAGCGCTTGCCGTAGCAGCGTACTTTATTCAGCGCTTCTACGGGATAGGCCCTGAAACCGCTTTGACTGTCGCCGATGGTAAGGCCTGTTGTAATCCTGCACCACAGGTTTGACCACCAGCGTCCGAAACGGCTTGATCCCGGGACATTTTCATTATCAAAATCCCTTTTTCCCACAATAATCGCCATAGGATTTGACTTGATGAGTTCCACAAAACCATTTACTTCCATGGGATTATGCTGGCCGTCTGCATCGACAGTTATAATATGGGAATAGTTATTATCCCCGGCCCATCTTGCGGCTGCAAGAATGGCGGCCCCCTTTCCTCTGTTATGGGGGAAATCTATGATTTCTGCCGAGGTGGATCTTATGGTTTCAATCCCTTTGTCGGTGCTGCCATCATTGACAACAAGCACGGGAAGACCGGTGGACAGCGCTTTTTCAACAATAGCCGGAACTGTTTTCTCGTTGTTATAGGTCGGTATAGTGACGAGAGGTTTAATCACGGAACGACTCTCCTTGTGCGGCCCTCTTTTCTGCCGAGGAGAAGATCCCATATGGGGCCCGTATAACCCATTTTATGAAAGGCCTGAACGCGCGAAGTATCTTCTCCCATAGGGTAAATCCTGTCGACTCTGGAAGCGAAGGATTTGGTGATTGTTTCATGGAGGAATTCCCTTGACGTTGCAGGTGAATAATAGAAAAAAGGTTCCAGGAGATTGTTGTCTGATGTTATAAGGCCGTCGTCAATGGCCCGCTGATGCATGAGTGTTTTAGGCAATACCCTCACACCGGTGGCGGCAAAAACAATGCAGTTATCGAGTCGGGCTATGTTGGCAAGACCTTCTTCAACGGTCTCCTCAGTTTCATCGGGGCCCCCGAAGATGATGAAATGGGCAGAGGCGATACCGGCTTTGCTGAAGCATGAATTACTCGCTTCTACATCAGCCCAGGTAAAACTTTTATTCATCCCCTTCAAAGTGGTGTCACTGGAACAGTCTGTTCCCCATTCAACGGCCTGAAGACCCGATGCCTTCAAAAGCTCAACCTCATCTGCAGTGAAGCGATCAGGCTTGAAATAGGCCATCCAGGGCACTGTTATTTTTCGGCGAACCAGTTCCTCGGCTATTTTTAGGTAACGTTTATCTACGTCGTTGAATACAGAGTCGGCAATAAAGTAGTATGCAAGGTCGTTTTTCTTTACGAGCATCTCTATTTCATCGGCAACATCGGTGGCTGGCCTGTGTCGGTAAAACTTGCCTTCGAGCGCGGGATAGGTGCAATAGGCGCAGCGGAATGGGCAACCCCGCTTTGTCTGGATGTTGAGCATCCCTCCACGGCTGATATAATAGGCCGCTGTTTTCGGGTCTCTTTCAGGGGCTTTGATTTCGTCTCCTGCCAGTGGAATCGATGATCTTAATATCTTCTCTTCTGGCTTGTTGCCGGCCATGAGCTCATCTATCAAAGAGGCGAAAACCGTTTCCCCTTCCCCTTCGATGCCATAGTCGGCGCCTATCTTCTCCACGAGGATCTCGGGAAAAAGAGAGAATCCCGGTCCACCCAGAACGATGGTGCTATTCGTCCGTGTCCGGAGGCCCTTTACAATATCGCTGTAGAGGTCGCAGTAGAATGCGGTGTGTTGAGAGTTGCAGTTGTCGATGTTCCTTAGAGAAAGGCCGATTATGTCGGGCGCTTCGGAGGTCACAAAGTCAAAAAGCTTGTTCGTGGATTCTTCCTCTGCCAGAAAATCCCACTCAATGACCTTGTGTCCTCTCCTTCTCACATCGTGGGCAACGGCAGCCATGCCCAGCGGGAAGACGGGAAAAGGTTCTTTTGTGATATTTGCAGATATCAAAAGTATCTTGGCCATGACAAATTGATACTTTTGATCTTATTGTGTTACGATTCTTGCCGCCCTTTCAGGGGGCTGGTATGTGCCATCTGCTATCTCTCTTTCTACAACCTTCATAAAGAGGTCCCCCATTTTCAACTCCTGAGGCTTTTCCTTATAAAAGGTATCCCAGGCGTAGTAGTACATGTCCTGCAGCTCTGTGGTGGTCATGTTTTTGGGCTGGAAGACAACGCGGTCACAGGTGTAGTCCCCTAGACCATTATTCAGAATCCTGCCCTCTTTCTCAAGCTGATCTCTTATCGGTGTGTGGTGAAATGGCGTCATTATGGTAAATTCGGCGAGATCCATATCGACTTCAAGGAGGAAGTCGACAAGACGTTTGATGTAATCCACATCCTGGTCGTCTGTGCCGAGAATAATCGTTCCCTCAACACCGATGCCGTGGTCCTTGTAACGTTTGATGCGATCACGGATGACGTCCGATGTGTCGAAGACGGCCTGGTAGACATACCAGCAGCCGGCCTGGTAGGCCAGGTCAAGGAGCTTGTCGTCATCCTCGATGGGATGACTGACCCACTTTTTCTTCAAGGGAATTAAGGCTTTGAAGAGTTCTGTCTCCCATTCATAGTCTTGAGCCAGCGAGTTGTCGACAATGAAGAGTCTGTTGTTATCAATGGCCTCTATCTCTTCAACAACCTTTGATATGGGGCGAGGCCTAAAGATACGCCCGCCAAGAAAGGGCGTGCAGCAGGGGAAACAGTTGAAACGGCAGCCTCTGGATGCGTGAACGAGATCAAGCATCTTTACGCCGCGATAAGAATAACGTTCCCTGTGAAGAATATCTCGTCTGGCCGTGCCGACTATATCAACGGAAGGCATGCCGGTTTCACGGTACATTTTGGCAAGGTTTCCCGATTTAAAATCTTCAAAGACCTGTTCAATTCGTCCTTCCGCTTCCCCGATAAATACACTATCCACATGTTTGCCTATCTCTTCGTGGAGAAGGGCCGTTGATAT
The DNA here is from genome assembly GCA_015222555.1 of Pseudomonadota bacterium. Taxonomy (GTDB): domain Bacteria; phylum Desulfobacterota; class JADFVX01; order JADFVX01; family JADFVX01; genus JADFVM01. The sequence continues at coordinate 5,923 of JADFVM010000082.1, read as the reverse complement.
TCCCCCGGCAATAACAGTGATACCCCTTTGACGGAAATGTTTGGCTATTTCTATGGCGCGCGGCATTTGCGCAATGAGCATGATCGATATCCCCACCATGCCAGGTGAGTCTTCAAGGTCAAGTTCATCGACATTCTCGTCAATAAAATCTACCTCAACGTCCTGAGGAAGGGTGGCAGCAAACACAACCGGTCCGTGAGGGGGAAGGTTAAAGTGTGTCTGCCTTTCCAGTTTACGCCATTTCGGATAAATCAATTTGAGTCTCATCGTTCATTCTCCCTTGCGAATACATCCATCAATGATGTTATTTTTTGGTTCTTGTGGTTTTTAAAAACATTGTTTCCATAGCTTAACTTCCTTTTAGAGAATAATATTTTGGCCGGTATAGCGTCAAGAACAATAAAAACTGCACCTGACGGTCTCATTTCCCCTTCTATTCCTTTGCTCCGTTCCGGCGGGCTTTCCAGCCATCCGACAATCATACGCTGCGCTTTGCCGGCCGCTATCATTGCCGCAGCGCTTTCTAATGCCTTGAGGCCGTAAAGTGCATCATCTCCAACGCAGAATGTGGGCCCCGTGAGACCATAATAGACGGCACATTCTCCAAGGACGATAACGGGTAAGGTGTAGGAAAAGAGATTCGGACTGGAGAAAGCCCCCTCTGCGTCCAGCGTTGTCTCGTAATAATCGATGTCCGTATTTAAAATCTCGTAATCGGAAGAGATTATCATGCCTGTAGTGTCATCTTTCCTTTGCTTCTCTGCCATGTCTGCATCACGCAGTGCCAATGCTGTTGCCGCACAGCCCAGTCTGGTAAAGCTGTCGAAACGGCCATATCGTTGCAGCGGTTCGTCAAAAAGCTCTTTCGCCTCGGGAATAACAGGTTCCCCTTCTCCGATGTTGATTTCTCTTTCTTCAGAGAGGGTTCCGTAGCCCTCTGATGTTATCCATGCGCCACCTGATATCCAAAGTTCCATCGTTTGCCTTTAGAGATTCTCAAAAATTAAAGCGGCATTACACCCGCCAAACCCTGAATTGGTTGTGAGAATGTTCTTCCCCGGAAAGTTCTGTGGCCTGGAAGAGACTCTGCCTTCTGTCCTTTCTTCGTGATTGATAAACCCTGTTGTGGGCGGCACCTCTTTTTTCTTCATCGCTTTGATAGAGAGGGCAGATTCTATGGCGCCCGCAGCACCTAATGTATGACCTATTGCGCCCTTTATTGAAAAGAGGGGAAACTTTCTTGAGCCGAATATGGATTCAACAGCGGTCAATTCCATTGCATCGTTAAAGACTGTTCCCGTGCCGTGAGCACAAAAAGCTTCCACGTCGGAGGCAGAAAGTCCCGCCTGATCCATGGCAGAGCGGATCGCTTTGATCAGCCCTCTGGCATCTCTGGCCGGCCCGGTAATATGGTTTGCATCATTGGCGATCCCCCAGCCGGACAGTCTTGCCTGTGGTTTATAACCCTCTTTTTTTGTCGTCTCTTCGTCTGTGAGCAGCAAAGCAGCCGCCCCGTCACCAAGAACCAGGCCGTCCCTTTCTTTGTCAAAGGGGCGGCAGACGGTAGCAGAAAGTCCTCTTAGGGCCGAAAAGCCGGTGAAGCTGAATCGACTTACGATATCGGCGCCACAGACGAGGACGGAAGAGTGCGATCCCGATGAAATTAATTGAGCAGCCAGTGCCAGCCCCATTGTTGACGATGCGCAGGCGGCGTTTATTTCCATGCCGCTATCTTCTATGCCAAGTGTTTTTGCAACAAGTTTACGATAATGTCCGGCAAGGTAGAGGTCTGTCTTGGCCTTACCTTCGGCCCGGCTTTCAATGAACTCGACGTCACCCTTGATCCCAGTCCATACGAGATAGGTTCTTTCAGGTGGGGACTTTATATGGGCCATTAAACGTTTTGTCAGCTCGCTGATCCGGTTATCATCGTCATTTGAGTCAAGTCCTGAAATACAGGCTCCTTTATGGTACTCCAGCTTCTCAGTGGAAAATCGCGTAATGTTATCGACGGCTGTATCTCCCCTATATAGAGGCGGCAGCATTTCCTCGAGAGAGTTGCCAATGGAAGATATGGCCGCCATATCTGTGATAAAGACATCTTTCACGACAGTTCGCCTCTTTCCCATTTTTCGCACAGCTCTTGCACAAAGTCGGGACGGCTTAATAGAATTTCCTGATCAAGGTTTGTAAGTAACTGGACCGTATATCCCTTTGCGACGGGCTGACCTTCGGGACCGGTAAGGGTGTATACAAAATTGAGACGAACAGCTTCGGACCACATGAGCTGGGCCTCAATGGTAAATTCGTCATCAAACCTGAGAGGACTGAGATAATCTATATGCATCTGGACTATGGGAGCGACAAATTTTTCACGGCGCATCAGCATATAACTCAAGCCATACTTTTCACCGAAAGCGACACGGCCATCCTCCATATAGCTGGGATATCTTCCATGCCAGACAATACCAAGAGGATCAAGCTCTTCGAAGCGAACCTTGCGACTAACCTCTGCGGAAAGGGAAGGTGGTGACCCCGGAATTTCAGGAAAGTAAGACTCTGCTCTGCCTCTTCTCATGTCAGCGATTCCTTTTTTATGGAGAAAGTAAGGTCTGCCGCCGGTTTATCCTCATGTTTCAACTTTGACCTTACACGATAAAGGATCTCATCCTGCTCATTACTCTCTGTTACATTAACTTCAACGTTGATCCTGTTCCCCGGTACGACGACCTGTAAGAATTTTGATCGATCAATACTAACGAGTTCCAGTGGAGAACCTAGCAGTGTCTCACAAAGGGCGATAGACATATCAATCATGACTACGCCCGGTAATATGGCCCCTGTGGGGAAGTGACCGGAAAAGCCGGGAAAGCCTTCGTCGAAACAATACTCGGCCGATGCAAATCCTTCGCCTTCCGATAGCTTGGCCTTTTCAAGCTTGTTCAGGACGGCATTGTAAATGATGCTCCTCTTATTTGAGACATTAGGCTGTTGAGGCTCTCCCCTTTTTTGATCAGAAAATACTACGGGTGGAGAGAGTTCTCCTTCTTCAGATGGAGGATGTTTTATTGTATAGATCTTGATGTCCCCGGTTGCCAGGCAGTCCTGGCCTGCGTGAACAGTGCCTGAAATAATGACGACATCATTTATTTCAGCTGTCTGATTGCTTTCCAGCCGAAGCGACTCCCCCAAACGTGCAGATTTTTTGAAAGAAAAGTTGCTTATCCCCGCCAGGTATCCATTTTTAACGGCACTCCCATCTTTGAGCGACTCATATCCTTTATGGGCGGCACAAAGCTGGGCTAACAGCTCGACAAGGCAGACATTGTCGAGTTTGCCTGTGTTATCCAAAAAGATGTTCTCAGTCCTGACAATAGTCTTGCCTACACCATGTTCCGGAGCATATTCATTCAGCTCATCGAGGAGAAGCATGGCGTCTCTGTGCGGCACCAGTGATAAGGCCATTTGGGGCAAGGCTGTTTCAGATCTTGTCTTAACTTCTTTCGTCGTCATAATTTAGTAACTTAGAAATAATATTCTGCGATTTTTTGGCAGAAGTTAATTTAGCTTCGCAGAATCGCCCAAGGGGGAAGTCCTGTGAAGACTTGATTACGTGAAGGCACTTACACCCCTCAAGGGGGTACTGAAAAGAGGCCGGTTCATCCGGGTTAGAGTAATAAAAAGTTTCTTTAAGTCTTGATTCTTCACCTTAAATCAAAAAAGGTGACCTTTTTACGTTTTTCCCGAGGGAATATTTTTTTTGTCGCTTCTTCTTCCGATATGATTTTTATCTCTGGAACGACCCTGATATGAGCCCGTAGCGTTTCAGCCATCATTTCAGGCGATGGAGAGGGAGCCCCTACAGAGACATACGATATGACTCTGTCCGTTCCATCGGCCTTCTTTCCGGCTTCAATATAGGCATGAGTAACACCTTCTATCCCCTCCAGGACAGAAAGTATGGATGAAGGGAAGACAGTCGTCCCCTTTAACTTCAACATATGATTTTTTCTTCCAAGTACAGGACCCAGTCTCGGGCTTGTCCGTCCACACCGGCAGGCCTCTTCAATAAGAAAAGAAATATCGCCCGTCTGGAAACGAATGAGCGGCATACCTGTCACGCCAAGAGGGGTAACGACCACTTCTCCAGTGTCACCTGCTGCCACCGGTTTTTGATCGTCATCCAGGATTTCAACAACCATTAATTCCGGTCTCAGGTGGCCGCCCTGTCTTTCCTCGCATTCACAAAATGTCGTTGCCATTTCCGTTGAGGCGTAAGTCGAATAAAGCCTTGCCTTCCATAACGTCTCAAGTGTGGCATAGGCGGGCATCAGGTTTAGATCCCCGTCTCGCAAAGGTTCACCAATGGCCACCAGCTTTTTTATGCCAATCCGGTCTGGTTTCTCTCCCGATTCAAGGGCAACGTCTCCGATCTTTCGCATTAAAGAAGGCACTCCAACCAAAACAGTCGGTTGAGTCCTTTTTATCAACTGCCATTGCTGTGCCGCGCTACCTGAGCCGGCTCTCACCATGGTTGCCCCTTTCTTTAAGCCTCCCATGTAATAGGCCAGCCCCGCCATGAAACAGCGGTCCAGAGCGGCGCACACCATAACGGTGTCGCTGGGGTTGATTCCTATCATGTTAAAGGCCGCCTCTTCATTGTAAGCCAGTCGGCTGAGATCAGAGAGACTTTGATATACGGCCGTTGGTTTTTCACTTGTTGTGGCCGAGGTGAGGCAGATATCGGATATCTCTTCCCCGGACGCAGCAACAAAATCATCGTTGTTCCTTGAGATATCCTCCTTTGAGGTGCAGGGAAGCTTTTTCAAGTCGCTTATGCCTTGTATTGAATCGCCATCAAGCTGATGTTGCTTAAATAAGGCCCTGTAATAAGGGGATTTCCTGACAGTCTCTTTAATATGGTCTGACAGAAGTTTATCCTGAAGCTGGCTCATCTTTTCAGGCGATTCAAATTCCAGGTCGCTGTATTGTTTTGCCTGAAAGTCTTTTATCAGAAAAGCTGGCTTAAATTCATTACCGTTGCTCATCCAAACCGCTCCTGAATATAGATTCCACGTATCGTTTTAGCTTTAATGCCTTTTTGTCGTTAGGGAAGTCTGAAGGATAGACGGGAGGAAGGATATCCACTTCTATCTTTGCTGGCCTGATGACCGGTTTTTTCATGGGCAGAAACTTCTCTGTCCCCTTCATAAAGACAGGCACAATGGGGATATTAAATTCTGTTGCTGTCAGAAAAGCACCCGATTGAAAGCGCTGTAATTTCCCGTCTCTCGACCGATGCCCTTCTGGATAAAATAAAAAGGAGACCCCTCTCTCATAGAGGCCCCTGCCGCGGCCCTTTAAAAAATCGTGAATATGCGTTTTTTCAATATCTACGTAACCGGCGAGGTTCATAAACCATCCGAAACCCCAAAGTTTAAAAGGCCAGGAACGCACAAAAACTGCCGTATTAAAAGGTGTAAAGAGGGAGCCGAAAAACATGTCGGCCGTTGATCTATGGTTAACAACGACTACGCAGGATCCATTATGGTTCAAATTCTCCATGCCTTTGCGGTCAATCCTTACCCCGGGCCAGGATATTTTTACAAGGTAGGTGCCATAGAGATGAATGAACCACCGCACTCCATCATCAATTTTACCCTTCTTAAAGAGTTTATAAGCCAAAAGAAAAAGAGGGAAGAAAGATAAGAGAAGGACGGTCATAATCATAAGATATAAAAGATAAAGAACATTCGATATGTAAAGCAGATAGTTAAACATAGAGCCTTTAAAAAAAGATCGATAAGGTTATTTTATTTACCGATCTCTTTTCGCTTTTCCGAGATAAAATCATAGATGTCCTGGAGCGTGCGCATGGCACGGATTTTTTCTTCATCCCTGTCCCGGGCAATTTTAAAGTCGA
>JADFVM010000081.1 GCA_015222555.1 Pseudomonadota bacterium | reverse complement strand
GCTCCTCTTCAGAGACATTGGGAATATTCGGGATTTTAGTAAGACGATCTGTAGCCATAAATCAATCATAATCTATTCAAGCCACTGTGTCCCGCTTTTTTTTCAACGGATGGAGGTATCAGTTAAAAAACTTATGGAAGTTTCATAGGGAAGCGGTAAAAATAGAGATACCATGATTCCGCCCAGATTTATTGAGAAGTTACAGAAAATCCATCTAAGTCCCCTTTAATAAGGGGGGACTTTGAAGTATCCTAATTTGAAAAAGGAAGTATAGGTGGATTTTAGAAAAGCCGGAGATCCGCCGCAGGCTGGGAGTAAATTCTCATTATATGATATCATCTTTAGGCTGACTTTGACGTCATCCTGTCGTTAAGGCCAACGGGAGAGCTTTGGAATGCAGAAAAAGCCAACCTATGAAGAACTGGAACAAAGGGTCAAGGAGTTAGAGAAAGAAACCGTCAGGCGCAAGAAGGCCGAAGAGGCGCTGGCAGAATTACAGCGATACACAAGGGAACTAATTGAAGTCACTCTGGATCCCTTAGTGGTGATTTCGTCTGAGGGTAAGATTACAGACGTGAACCGTGCAACGGAAGTGGACACCGGATATCCTAGAGACAAACTCATAGGAACGCGTTTTTCAGAGTATTTCACTGACCCCCAAAAAGCACGTCAGGGCTACCTGCAGGTGTTCAGTGAAGGGCATGTCCGTGATTATCCATTGGAAATCGGGCATTGTGACGGAAAAGTCACGCCTGTACTCTATAATGCCTCGGTCTACCATGACGCGAAAGGAGATGTAGCCGGAGTGTTTGGCACTGCCCGCGACATCACCAAGCTAAAAGAGGCCGAGGAAGCGTTACGAAAAAACGAAAATAGACTGAAGGCCTTGCTTGCCGAACTCGCTGCCAAGAACGAAGAGCTTGATTCCTTTGTTTATAGGGTCTCCCATGATCTCAAGAGCCCTATCGTCACTATCGATGGTTTCGTTGGCGCCTTGAAAGAAGATTTCGGGCACGTCCTCCCAGAAGAAGGAAAGAAATACCTCAGGTACATAAGCGATGCCGCACGAAAAATGGAGCTCTTGATCAAAGACCTGCTCGATCTCTCCCGCATCGACCGCGTAACCCGAAAAAAGAGAGAGTTCCCTTTTGCAAGGCTCGTAAAAGATGCCTTGAAAGCGCTTCAACCCCAGATCAAGGCGCGGGGCATTGTGATTAACATCCAGGAAGACCTCCCAGTCATTTATGGTGAAAAAAGGCGACTGGGCCGGGTAGTGGATAACCTATTGACAAACGCGATTAAATATATTGGAAAAGAGAATCCCTCTCCCTGTATCGATGTAGGAGTTGAAGAACAGGATGGCCAAAAGGTGTTTTTTGTCCGCGATAACGGCATTGGCATTGAACAAAGGGATTTTGATAAAATTTTCAAGGTGTTCCAGCGGCTCCCATCCGCAAAAAAACAGGTCGGAGAGGGCACTGGCGCCGGTCTGACGATTGTGAAGCGAATCATCGAACACCATGGAGGCAAAATCTGGCTTATATCAGAGCCCGGGGGAGGAAGCACATTTTACTTCACCCTTAAAGACAAGGAGGCTTGAACATGCATTATGAACCTTCCAATATTTTGCTTGTAGAAGATGAGGAAGCACATGCTGAACTGACCAAGCGGGCGATTCGAAAGGCAGGCAATGCAAACCAGGTTGATGTTCTGACTGACGGAGAAGAGGCGCTCGACTATGTTTTCAACCGTGCCAAGTACGCTGATAAAACAAAGTATCCCCTCCCGGGCCTGATAATACTGGACATCAAGCTCCCCAACATTGACGGGATAGAAATATTGAAGCAGATCAAGGAACATCCTGTTCTGAAGAAAATCCCTGTAATCATGCTCACTACATCAGATCGAGAAGAAGACATTTGCCGATCCTATATCCACTGTGCCAATAGCTATCTGACCAAGCCGGTGGGATTCAAGGAATTCGAGGAAAAGATCATGCAAATCGAATTTTACTGGATGATACTTAACCAACCGCCTTCCCTGGAAACATAAGCATTTTGCAGGGCCTGAAGTGTTAGATTCGGAAGGATTTAGGAGATGGAACCATTAAAGGTCGTAATCATT
>JADFVM010000080.1 GCA_015222555.1 Pseudomonadota bacterium | reverse complement strand
TTCTCTAACATTGACAACCCTCATCATTGCACCTATTATTGTTCTTTATGAAGGCCGGAAAACAAAAAATAAAGACGATCTACTCATGCCAGAACTGTGGTTGTCAATCCCCTAAATGGGTGGGGCGTTGCAATGACTGTGGGCAATGGAACTCTATGGTGGAGGAGAGCTATGCGTCCCCTTCTACAAAAGAGACTGTGGGAAAGAGAATCTCTGCTAATCCTCCACGTCCCATATCGGACATCAAAATGGTGGATGATGAGAGACTGGAAACGGGAATAAGTGAGATTGATCGGGTTCTCGGTGGCGGTGTAGTCAGTGGTTCTGCCGTTCTCATTGCTGGAGATCCCGGCATCGGTAAATCCACCGTTCTGCTTCAATCTATGGCTGCGCTTGCGCAAAAAGGTAACAAAATCTTATACATTTCTGGTGAGGAATCAGCTGTTCAGACCAGGATGAGGGGGAAAAGGCTGGGCACCGATTCAAATAATCTCTTAATCCTGGCGGAAACATCACTTGAAATCATATTGGATGAGATTGAAAAACTTAAACCTAAAACCGTTGTTGTGGACTCTGTCCAGACAATTTTTACAGAGGAGCTTTCCTCCGCACCAGGCAGCATTAGTCAGGTGAGGGAAGTTGCCGGCCGCCTTATTCATGTATCAAAACAGACCGGTATGGCGACTTTTCTTGTTGGCCACGTGACAAAGGATGGTTCCATTGCAGGGCCGAGAGTTTTGGAGCATATGGTTGATACGGTTCTCTACTTTGAAGGCGACCGGGGACATTCCTTTAGAATTTTGCGGGCAGTGAAAAATCGTTTTGGTTCGACTAACGAAATCGGTGTTTTTGAGATGAAGGAAAGCGGCCTGGAAGAGGTAACAAATCCCTCCATGCTTTTTTTATCCGAGAGGCCAAAAGATGTGTCCGGCACCGTCGTCATTCCCAGCCTTGAGGGAACCCGGCCCGTGTTGCTGGAGCTGCAAGCGCTTGTTGCAAGTTGTAATTTCGGGGCTTCAAGAAGAACATCAATGGGTGTCGATCATAACCGGGTTTCTCTCATGGCGGCCGTCATGGAAAAAAAAGTGGGTATAAAATTTATTGATATGGACATCTTTGTCAACATTATCGGAGGTGTAAAAATGGATGAGCCGGCTCTTGATTTGCCATTGGCAATCGCTCTTGCTTCCAGCCTTTTGGACCGTCCTGTGCCCTCTGATATGGTCGTTTTTGGTGAGGCAGGGCTCGCCGGCGAAGTCAGGGGGATTAGCCGGCCGGAATTGAGGTTAAAGGAAGCAAAAAAAATGGGTTTTAAAAGAGCCCTTTTACCGAAGAGTAATCTCGACGTATTAAAGAATAACAAGATGGATCTCATCGGAGTGTCATCTATCAGGGAGGCCCTTGATGTTCTTTTTAAGTAGACCCTTTCTTTTTATATACCTCATGTTCATGCTGGCGGGATGTTCCCATGAGATAAAGAAAACAGCACTACCGGTAGAAAAGGAAATTTCCCTGCCTCAGGACCATGAACGCCTGGAGGGCATGCTGGAAGTTATCGATGAAGCCACTGAAGAACTGCCTGATCTACCTGTTTTCAAGTTGACGATGAAAAAAAGGACCATTGCGATGCAGGTACTGCTTTTCCAGTCTGAAAACCTTAATGAACTGGAAGAAAGAATTTGGTCGCTGAAAAAAGCAGGTTTCAATACACTCATCGTTCGGGTTTTCCAGAATAAAGGGGACAGGCATTACCGTTTTGCCAGGAAAGGGAGTGAGACAGGTGTCTATTTTAAAACCGACCATGCCCCTGTCGTCGATGATATTCTGGGTCAGGTCGCTGAAATCAGTCATAGAAACGGCATAGATATCTTTGCCTGGGTAACAACCCGATATGCTGATTATGGTGTTGAAGATAAGCCGGGTTGGCAGGCTGTCAGTTATGACCTTAAAAGCAAAGGATTTACAAAGGCGAAAGGTCTCAACCTCTTCAATCGCGATGTGAAGAATCACTTATTAAGTCTTTATCGCGATCTGGCCCGATATGATATAGACGGTGTATTATTTCAGGATGACCTTGTTCTAAGACATAATGAAGGTTTCAGTAAGGATGCCAGGCAGGGCTTTGCCAGTTATGGCGGCAAAATGCCCGATCCTGAGAAGTTTTACAAAGGCATATATGAAGGTAGCGATGGTAAATATCGAGCCTCATCCTATGGTGATGAATTCTGGCAGTGGTGCAAGTGGAAAAATGCCAGCCTCTTGAGTGTTGCCCGTGAGATCAAGAATGAAATGAAGATGATTAATCCTGATTTAAAGTTTGCCATCAATTTTATGTATGAAGCGCCCCTCAGCCCCCGCAATGCTTTGGCATGGCTCTCCCAGGATCTGGAAGCGGCAGTCAAGGCAGATTTTGATCTATACGCTGTCATGGCGTACCACCGTCAAATCAGTAAAGAGTTGCAGTTAGAGAAAGAGGAACTGGATAAAGTCATGGGACAAATTGTAGAAAACACCTTAAACACCGTAGGCGACGCTGACAAAACCTTAATCAAGTTACAAATTGCAGATTGGGAGACAGGTAAAATTATCCCCATACAAGAGATCAAGCGAATATTAGAGATCATAAAAAAGAAAGGGGGAAGCAGCATCGCCTTTGTCCCATACAGAAGAGAATTTGACTATTCGAAGTTTTCTTATTTATTTAATCCCCCCGTTAGGATTTCTGCAAATAAAAACTGACGCCTTTTTGGCCGGCGGAATTCTTCCTTATCGTCCGTTTTAAGTTCACCAAACATTCACACCATTTCTTTCCCCGGATTAACTTTTGCACGCCAAAATGGAACGTACACTTCAAAAAAAACTTAAAAGCGCAATATCTGACTCAAAAAAAGCAATATATGTCGCGACAAGCCAACTTATCCATGATATAAGTTAAGCTATCATCTCCGGGGGGACAAGATGTTGATTCGAGAACTAATAATTTTCTAAAGTTCCGTCTTCATCAGCCGATAGAAGCTATTCAATAATGGAATTGAATAAACTGCAGCTTGCAAAGCGCAGGCATTGGTCTTAAATTTTTTTTGTTTAAATATAAACAGATCAAAGAGGGGCAATGAAAAAAGAGCGTATCCTTTTAGTTGATGACGAAGCGGTGATTCGTGATGCTGTTTCAGAAATATTAACATGTGACGGCTATCTCGTCGAAACCGCCTCAAACGGGGAAGAAGGTTTAAATAAGCTTCGCAATTCCTCCTTTGACCTCATCATTACAGATATTAGAATGCCTATAATGAGCGGCACGGACCTAATCCAAAATATTAGAGAGCAGTTTTCTATGGACATGCCAATACTCGTCATAACAGCTCACGGAACCCTCGATCTTGCCATCAAAACAATGGAATATGGCACGCAGGGTTTTATATTAAAACCTTTTACCCCAGCAGATATACTAAAATCTATTAATCAAGCTCTCAATAAGTCTAGACTCATTAAAGAAAACATCAAGTTGAGCACCCTTGGGCCCCTCTTTGAGGTGAGTGAGTCATTGCACCAGAAAGTGCATATTGAAGAGGTGCTCGAAACTATCGTGAAGATCGTGGGCAGAGAAACACAGGCAGATAGAATTTCAATCATGCTTAAAGAGGATAACCATCTTGTCATCGTTGCAGCCAAGGGGCTGGATAAAGACTTTGGAAAGGGCTTCCGCCTTAAAATGGGTAAAGGTCCTGCCGGGAAGGTGGCAGAAAGAGGCCTTCCTATGTTATTAAGTGAGGGTGATCCTCAAACAGACCTGCTACGTGAGGAACTTTCCTCAGCTCTCATTCTGCCACTGAAGGTAAAGGACGAGATTCTCGGCGTTCTCAACATCACCAAGTTTAAGGGGAACAGGCCTCTTTTCTCAAAGAGTGACCAGGATCTCATGTCTGTAGTCGCAGGTCAGGCAGCGTCGGCCCTGAAAAATGCAAAGCTTGTTGAAAACCTGAACGAGCTCTTTTTAGCTACAGTCAAGTCTCTATCCAAGGCGATTGATACGAAATCACCCTGGACTGCCGGTCATTCTGAAAGGGTGACAACCTGTGCCATGATGATCGGCAAGGCAATGGGGCTTGACGACAAGGAACTTGAAACTCTTGAACTGGCAGGATTTCTCCATGATATAGGAAAAATAGGAACGCCTGAAAGTATACTAGACAAAGCTGGCAAGTTGTCGGAAGAAGAATATGGTGCCATGAAGAGACATCCTGGCGCAGGCGCAGAAATATTATCAGATATTAAAGAGCTGAAGGGTGTCATCCCTGCTATCAAGTATCATCATGAGAGGTACGATGGTAGAGGATATCCTGAAGGGAAAAAGGGCGATGATATTCCACTTTTTGCGCGGATTATGTCTGTTGCTGATACCTATGATGCCATGGCGTCAGACAGGCCCTACAGGAAGGGTAAATCGGATGAGGAAATCATCGATGAATTTCAGGCATGTTCCGGTTCACAGTTTGATCCTCATGTTGTAGGAGCATTTATTGAAGCCAAAATGGCTTCAATAAATAAGAGCGGATAACCCCCCCCAAAGTATCTCTTTATTAAGCTTCAGCCAAGGCAGACAGTTGTCCTTAATTGGTGAAAAAATTGAATTTTTTCTTGCAATGAGCATCCTGTAAAAATTGATATGGTTCCGGGGAATCATTTAATCGCTTGGGGTTAAATTCCCCGCAGCTTGCTGCGGGGTTGGTTATTATCTTTTGTGCTGCTTTATCATAGAAGAGGGGATATAGAAAGAGATTGTTAAAGAAAGCCGTTTTTTTTAACTGGAAAAAATAAAAAAGCCGTAGGACGAGTGCTAAAAAAAGTCGCCACGATCCCACCACAGATTGAGAATGGCCTGATGATAAATTTATTCACTTTTTATGATAGGATCAGGATTTAAAAACAAGACGGAAACACCTTTTAAAAAGCGTGCTTGTCGCTGCATTATTGGCATGAGGATTGGGCAGTGTCAATAATGATTCGTCGCCATAGACAAGCGCAATATGGGCGGTAACTTCTGCTAACTTTGTCTTGACATTTGTTTCATCTATTGTATGATTGGATTTACTGCCAATATATAGTAACTAATTATACTTGAGGTTGTTATGTTTAAAAAGAAAGGCGTGTTCCCGAAGGCTAAAAGTAATGTGCCGGAGGAGGCTCTAGAGGACAAAACTTTGCGCGAGGAACCGGAAGCGCTTCCATCGGAGGAGGCTGAGGCTCCAGAGGATGAAAACTTTCTTCCTTTCGCCGAAGATGAGGACTTTTTTAAAGAACCTGATTTTAATGAAACACTCATCGTTGAAGAGGTATCTGAAGGAGAAACTAGCAGTCCACTGCCAGATCTTTCTGAAGATATGGGATTCACCTCTGCTGTAGAAGGAGGAGGGGAATCTGATGTCGAAGGAAGCTTTGATTCCGGTTTTGAAGAAGAAGATCTGGAAGAAAAATCGGGCAAGAGCAAAAAGACGCTATTATTAGTCCTTCTTCTTGTTATTCTTGGTGGCTATGCCGTATACGCATTTGTCCTCCCCCAATTCAGCTCTGATACAGCCGCTCAAAAACAAACGGTAACGGCCAAGAAAGTCACTCAAAGGATACCGATAAAAAAACCACAGCCGGTTCAACCGGCCAAACAAGTTCAACCGGCTAAACCGGAAGCAGCAAAAAAGGCCCCGGAAAAAACTGCTGCTGCGCCAGCCCCAAAAGAGACGAAGCCGGAACAGGTAGAAAAAGAGATAGCTAAAGCAAAGACGGCACCACCTGCTGCCAAACCTAAAGTTGTCGCAGCCAGTATTCCGTCTGAAAATATCAGGGTCATTAAAGCTGCTCTTCCTGCCACAGCTGAGAAAGGCTACTTTGTTCAGTCAGGCGCATTCATTTTTAAAAACAATTTGAATTCTCCGAGGAAGAAGATAGAGGCTCTCGGTTATACCCCAAGGGTAGAACTGGGAAGCAAGGTTGTAAAAATGAACCGGCTAACAGTAGGCGAGTGGAACAACGAAAGTGATGCAATATCGACCTATGAAAAGCTGAAAAGAGAAGGTTACGATGCTAAAATAATCAAAGTTGGAAAATCGTTGCATTCCATCTTAATCGGATCCTATTATTACGGCAATGTGGCCAAAGAAGAGAGGATTATCATTGAAGCCAAGGGATATGATGCAAAAATTGTAAGGACACCAATAAACATGAAAGTTTACCATCTTCTCGTGGGACCTTATGAGACATCCGGTGAAGCAGCGAAGGTTGAAGCTGCCCTGGGAAGTGAGGGTATTAAGTCGGCCATCCTGCAGAGCCCTTAACAAACGCATGTCTAAAAAGACGGTAACGCTTAAACTCTCAAAACCTACAGCTGAATGCATCAATGCCAGTGCTTCGAAAGAAGTGCGAATGTTTGCTGCTAGCGGTAAATTGCCAGTGGAAGCAAAGGAGCTTGTAGTGGCGCTTTATTATCTAGCACATGACAAAGATCCTGATGTGAAGAAGGAGGCAAGAAAAAGCCTTGCCGAATTCCCGCAAGCCGGCTTAACCCCCATACTTTCATCCCCTGAAACACACCCCAAAATCCTTGATTATTTGTCACGGCTTAACGCCGGTAATGTCTCTATTCAGGAAATGATCCTTCAAAATAGTACAACAGAGCCCGTAACGGTCGGTCGGATAGCAGAAACAGCCGATGAAAAGTTGCTTAATCTCATAGGGGAAAATCTTGACCGGATCAAGGAAAACCCTGAGCTTATTGAGTCAATAAGCAAAAACCCCCACGTAACGGCTGAGCTGAAGGAGAAACTTAATGCTGCCACTACAGATCAAAATAAAGAGGAAATAGAAGAAGAGGACGGTTTATCTGAAGCAGCGCCTGAAGGTGAGCGCAAAGAAGAATCCGCCGATGAACAGGTCGAAGAAGGAAAGGAGTTGGACTCAGACAGCGTTTACAAGCAGATACTTGAAATGGGTGTTTCTCAGAAGATCAAATTTGCCATCACGGGCAACAAAGAGGCAAGAAGCATCCTTGTAAAAGATCCTAACCGTCTTGTTTGCAGTAATGTAATGAAAAATCCCCGGCTTACAGAGAGTGAAGTTGTCCTCTACTCATCCTCTAAGAATGTTTCTGAAGAGGTCTTCAGGATGATCGACAAAAATCGTGACTGGTTGAGAAGCTATCAGATAAAGCTCAACCTCGTGTCCAATGCAAGAGTTCCCCTTCCCATCGCGATGAAGTATATTAATCATATTCGAGACAAGGATCTGGAGATTCTGTCCAAGAGCCGCAATGTTCCACGAGCTATATCCAATATGGCGCGGCAACTCGTCGCTAAAAAGAAAGAGAAGAAAAAATAATGTCACTCGTTAATTATACAAATAAGGAAATTAACATAAAAATAGTTTATTATGGCCCGGGACTCTCGGGCAAAACGACTAATATTCAATATATCCACCGGAAACTCAACCCAAAACAAAGAGGCAAGCTCCTCAGCCTGGCAACAGAGGCTGACAGAACGCTCTTTTTCGACTTCCTTCCCATAAGCCTTGGCGATATTAAGGGATTTTCTACACGTTTTCATGTCTACACCGTCCCGGGACAGGTTCATTATAATGAAACGAGAAGAATGGTTCTTAAGGGAGTTGACGGGATTGTTTTTGTGGCTGATTCTCAACTTCAGATGATGGAAGATAACCTGGAGAGCCTCAGGAATCTTTATGATAATCTCAAGGACTTGGGGAAAGATCTTAAAGAGATGCCCTTTGTTCTCCAGTATAACAAGCGGGACCTGGAAAATGTCGTTGCCGTGCAGGATCTCGACAGATCCTTAAATAACTTAGGTGTGCCTGCCCATGATGCTGTGGCTTTAAGTGGCAAGGGGGTTTTGGAGACTTTTACTGAAATCTCAAAATTGGCCCTTAAAAGAGTGCGTGAAAAGCCAACCCTCCTGAATGAAGAAAGGGCCGATGAAAATGAACTGCTGACAAAATTTATGCAGGGTGAAGGAACGGAAGAAGTTGACAGGCCAAGGAAGACTCTCGAAAGTGTAGAAGCCCCTGAAAATGTGGTGGTCTCTCCTGAAGGCCTTCTAACGCCCCATGAAAGAATGGAAACACCCTCAGAAAATGATTCTGAGGAAAATCCGGCCTTTCAGGAACAACCTCAACCGTCTGCAACGTTACAGCCAATGACGAAAGAGGCGGTTTTAGATAGTGCCACGGATACTCTTAGGGAGAGATCTAGTGAAGTAGAAGGTGTAAGGTCACCGGAAGAAATGTTAATTCCTGCTGAGGACCTGGCAGAAGAAGACGCCACTGAAAGAGGCGATTTTATGGAAACGCCCAAAGAGTCTGACCTTTCAGAGCCCTCCATTCCTGAGGAATCAAGACAGGATATAGAAACTAAATCACCAGCCACCTGTGAAATGGAGTCTGAAGATATTGCATCATTGGCTGAAGTTATGAAGATGGCTGACGAAGAACCTCTTGGAGAGATACATGAGAAGGAGGCGTTAAGCCCTGAAGAGATTGAAGATGTTGAGGAAGAACCAGTCATTAGTGATGATCTTGCCTACGAAATAAGTGAAGAAGAGCTATCGGAGGGAGAGTCACTCTTTGACCCGAAAGATATTTTGGAGGAAGGGGAAGAAACAGAAGAGGAAGAAGAAATCTCCAGTCTCGATACAACTGTTGTTGAAGAAGGCTTTGAAGAAACTACTCTTGTAACAGAGAGTGAGCTCGTCCCCGAGCCGGCGGAAGAACCCCTCTTTAATCCAAAGGAGATTATGGAGGAAGGGGAGGCAGCAGAAGAGGAAGAAGAGGCCTCCGGTCTCGAAACGGAGGCTGTTGAAGAAACTGAAGAGGAGACCGCTGGAGAACCGTTTCTGGAAACAGAAAGTGAATTAAGCCTCGAAGAAACTGGCGAAGTCGAAGCAATTGTCAGAGATGACATTACCGATGAGATCGAGGAAGAAGACCTGTCGGAGGAGGAGCCTCTCTTTAATCCGAAGGAGATTATGGAGGAAGGTGAGGAGGCCATAGTCGAAGAAGGGGAAGAAGAGACTGCCAGTTTCGAAACGGAGGCTGAAGAAGTCGAAGACGCAGTGGTCATCAGTGATGATCTTGCCGATGAAATCGATGAAGGAGACCTGTCGGAGGAGGAGCCTCTCTTTAATCCAAAGGAGATTATGGAGGAAGGGGAGGAGGCTATAGAGGAAGAAGAGGCCGCCGGTTTCGCGGTAGAGGTGATGGATGAAAGGGAAGAGGCCCTTTTTCATGGGAGACCACTTTTTGATTCGGAAGAACTCCCTACAAGCCTCCAATTTGAAGATGAGGAAGAAACAACTGATGAATTAAACCTCACATCTGAGAAGGAACCTGAGGAAGAGCCCCTCTCTGAAGCTAAAAAGATGACGGAAGAAGGGGAGGAAATGGTCGATGTCGTAAGAGACGGCACGAACTCCCGCCTGGAAATAGAAGCAGTGCAAGAAAGGTCGGAGGAAGCAGCTGAAGAAATGCCTTTCGAAACAGAAAGTGAATTAAGTCTCGAAGAACCTGAAGACGGAGGGGAAACTGTTTCGCAGGAATCAGAGGAGGTAGATCGGGGGATTCAAGACTATGAGATAGATGAGCCATCGGAAGACCTGGAACAAGAAAAAAAAGAAGCGCTAGAAGAAACGGTTTTGTCAGCTGCTTCAGAAAGTGAAAAGGCAAGTGTCGTTGAAGAGACAACAGAAGAAAAAAGTGTGGAGACGCCGCTCAGCATGTCAATTGATCCAGGTGACATTGATAATGTTACTGTCGGTTCGCCTGAAAGCAAGGGGGACGGCAAGTTTATAATTCCACTGGTGATTAGCGGCGAGGCAGGCAGCAGGGAATTAAAATTAAACCTGCTTGTTAATAATAAGGATGTTACAATAGATAAAATTGAAGCGTCAGTTGCTACGGACCTGGGAACTGGAGCGTCAGGAACGGAAACAGCTGAAAGTATCGTTAATGACTTTCTCTCTGAAAAAATTGACTTCGATGAAAATATCGATGCCTCTTTTCTCGATGAACTAGATGAATTAGATGATGCATCGACTGATGAGTCCCCCCATGGAAAAGAAGAGGGAGAAGATATGGAAGTTATAGAAAAGAAAAAAGAAAAGAAGGGATTTTTTATCAGTCTCTTCGGTGGCAGACATTCAGCAAAGCATTGATGTAGAATGCATCATTACCTGTGATGTGATATAGGCTTTCTCTATAAGATCAACATTTATTCCCTCTCCCCTTTTGCGCATTCATTTATTTTATGTTATATCTTCATTATAAGGAGGTATTGGCCAGCCAATGTTAAGCATCATTGCAAAACTTCTGAGAGTTCTAAATTCAGAAACAAATCCTGCACAGATAAGCCTTGCCTTTTGTCTTGCAATGCTCGCCGGCCTGACCCCCTTTTCCAGTTTACATAATCTTATGCCGCTTTTCCTTGTTCTTATCCTGAGAGTCAACCTGTCTTCATTTCTTGTTGGACTCGCCTTTTTTAGTGGAGTTGCCTACCTGCTGGACCCTGTATTTCACCAAATTGGCTTGGGTGTTCTGAAGGCCGAGGCCTTGCAAAACCTTTGGACCCAATGCTACAACAATCCCTTTATTAGGCTTACAAGATTTAATAACACCATCCTTATGGGAAGCCTCGTGTTTTCTTTGCTATTTTTTATCCCACTCTTCATGGCAACAAATCTTTTTATCAGGAAATATCGTGATCATATCCTTGGCTTAGTCCAAAAGAGCAGGATTATGAAGGCCCTTAAAGCATCAAAGTTCTATAGCATTTACAATAGGGTTGACCAGATCAGGGGCAAGGGATGAAGTTCTTTCGCTGGCAGGGTCTTATCGCTTTTGTCATCATCGTGGCCCTTATACTGGGTCTGTGGTTCCTTTTTATCGACACCGCCATAAAAAATACTATTGAAACCGTGGGGACCAAAATTAACGGCGCCATGGTGAATGTGGGAAAAGCGGACCTTACACTTTCACCGCTGGGCCTCATAGTGACAAAGCTTGAGGTGACCGACAGGGACGAACCGATGAAAAATGCCATCGAAGTGGATCGCATCGCATTTCTAATGGATTTTGGTCATCTCCTGCATCATAAGATAATTGTTGATGAAATGACTGTTCATCGCATCAAAACAGGTACGCCCAGAAAAAAGTCGGGTGAAATTAAAAAAAGGGCTATAAAAGAAAAGACAGAGGGAAAGGTCGTATCAAAAAGCCTGACTCTTCCTAAAATTGACATTCCTGACGTTAAGGAAATTCTGAAAAGTGAAGAGTTGCAAACATTAATGGCAGTCCACGCCATTAAAGGCAATATACAAGACGGCAAAGAGAAATGGAAAGAAAAGGAGAAGCAACTTCCTGACAGCAATAAACTAGAAGACTATAAAAAGCGTGTTGACAATGCAAAAAGGGCCCTTAAGGGAAACATTAAGGATGCGTTAAAGGGAGCAAAAGAGGTCAAGGCGATTCGCAAAGATTTGAGGAACGATCTGGAAAGAATAGAATCGGTAAAAAAAGAAATAAAAGAGGACTTTCGCACCCTTCAAGCAAGCATTAAAGAAGCAGAAACGCTTCCTGCCGAAGATTTAAAGCGATTAAAGAAAAAGTACAGTTTGTCCAGCGAGGGGCTGGCAAATTTCAGTCAACTTCTCTTCGGTAATAAGGTGAGTAACTGGACGAAGACCTCCTTTGCCTGGTATGAAAAGGTCAATCCCTATCTTGAAAAGTTGCGAGACAGCAAAATTAAAGAGGAGGAAAAGAAACCGGAAAGAGGTAAAGGTCTGAATATAGCATTTAAAGAGTTTAATCCCATGCCTGATTTATTTGTTAGAACTGCCGCCCTGACCCTTCATATCCCTGCAGGTGAAATTAAGGGAGAAATCCGGGATATTACATCGGACCAGCATCTTACAGGCAAAGCGACAACATTCGGCTTAAAGGGGGAAAAGCTTGACGGGATGAGGGCTGTCAAGTTAAATGGAGAGATAAACCGGGTGTCGGAATTAAAAGAAAAGGACAGCATTAACCTGAAAATAAGCGGCTACGATATAAATAGTGTTGCCTTATCCGACAGTCCTGATTTCCCAGTAACCCTGCAAAAAGCCTCTGCCGATATCTATGTAAATACAGTCATTAAAAACGAGCGCTTCAATTCAGACCTCAAGGCAGAATTTAAGGCCGTTAAGCTCATGAGCGATATAGGCAAGGATTCAGGAGACATTAAAAAAGCGCTGGCCTCCACATTATCAGACGTCAAAAGTTTTAATCTCAGGGCTGATCTGGTCGGGGGCAAAGATGACTTTCAGATTAAACTCTCTTCCGACCTTGACGATATCCTGAAGAAATCGGTGGGCAACATGGTAAAAAGAGAGTCAGCCCGCTTTGAAAAAGAATTAAAGCTCGCCTTATCTGAAAAAGTTAAAGATCCATTGAAAGGGTTAGAAGCAGACATGGAAGATTTTGATAAAATTGAGGAAAAGTTAAACGCCTATAGCGATAAACTTGATGCCATGATGCAGGAAATTAAAGAGAGTGAAAAAAAGAAATTAAAACTACCCTTTAAAAAATCTCTAAAATCCCTTATAAAAAGATAATGTGTCATGAGATTCGAAGCGATAGAGTTGGCAACAAAAGTACACAGGGGGCAGTTTCTAAAAGGAACAAAGATTCGCTATATCATTCACCCTTTTCAGGTAGCAAAACTGCTCATCAATCTTGAATGCAGTGATGAGGTTGTTGCGGCAGCCCTTCCGAACCAGAAAAGCACGTTCCATGGAAAGATCGGAAAGAACACACAATCGCTATCTTGAAGAGGCACCCCTGGATATCCTTTATATTGTCTGTGCAGATAAATATGATAACATTCTATCCATATAAAGAGGGTTATGAAAAAGAGGGGGAAAAAGTATGGATGCGATTCAGTCGGCAAAAAGATGACCAACGATGGTATTATGAAGCGATCTTAATGTACTGAAACGAAGAATAACAACGGGGCCCATTCTGCCCCTCTTTAGCAGGTTAAAGACAGAAGTTCGCAATATCTTCTAAAGGAATTAGTCCGGAAAATATAAGGAGAAATATAATGAGCAAAGAAGGTATTCTACCCGAGAAAGAAAACCTGCGACGTGCCGTCAAATGGATTTCTGATCAAGGAAATTTCAGTTTAAAGGTTATTGAAGAAGCAAGTGTACGCTTTGATCTCTCTCCATCAGATGAATCTTTTCTCATAAAGCATTTTTCTAAAAAAGAGGAATAACCAACCCCGCAGCAAGCTGACGGGGTATTTGCTTGTCATTCCGGGCATGACCCGGAATCCAGGGGTACAATAGGACTAGATTCCCGCGAAGTTTATGCCGCATGCGGTACGAAAATGACAGGACGCAGCAAGCTGCGGGGGATTTAACCCCAAGCGATTAAAGACAACTTTCCTTTTTTTAAAAGTGCGCAATGTAAAGCCGCTTTTGATTTGTAAAATAAATCCAGTGTGCTATAAATAACCGGGAATCAGGGTGGTCTTTAAAAAGAAATAACCTGGAGGCAGAGATAGTATGAAGGAATCAAGATTCTTAAGGGGAGATTCAAGGATGCTGGAGGCGCTTAAAAGTCTGGATATATTTGAGCCCTTTGAAGATAATCATATCGAGGGGTTGTTGGAGTTAAGTAAATTAAAAACTTATGCTCCCAATGAAGCGATTATTAGGGAAGGAGAGATCGATAACTGGATTTACTTCCTTCTCTCCGGCAAGGTGAAAGTAATAAAAGGTGGCATAGAACTTTGTCAGCTCAGCGATGTGGGTGAGGTCTTCGGAGAGATGGCAATCATTGAAGCAAAGGAAAGGTCGGCTACTGTTGCTGCAGTTGAAAATACAGAGTGCCTGGCCGTTGATGCTTCCTATATGGACAGGCTGAAGGGGAATGAGAGAATTGTTTTTATGTATATTCTCTATCGCATTTTTTCAGAACTGCTGGCTGGCCGGCTCAGAGTTACAACGGATCAACTGGTAATGGCCAGGAAGAACCTGGCCCACCTGGGAGTCTAGATTTTTTACGCAGTAAGAGCCTGCTTCAATTCTCCAGATGGATACATTTGCATCATAATCTCAGCCGCCTATAAATTCTTTATTGCTATAAAGCTGAGGAATTGTCGGCCAGTTTGCATATTCCTTTATCCCTTCACGGATAAACCCATCTGAAAGAACATCGACATAGGCAAATTCTATATCAAGGTTTTTCAGCATTGCAACAGCTTTATCTGAAAATCCACACTGTGGGAAACTGGGATTTCCATTCATAAATAAAACCACTTTATCCTTTTCTAAAACAGCTTCAATCTGTGCTCTTATTTCATTCGCTCATCGATTTATCTCCCTTTATTTAACTTTAGTCTTAACAGAAAGGGCATGCACTTCGCCCGTTTTTAATTCTCCCTGAAACAAGGCCATCACATGCTGATGCAGGTGAACACGGGACATCTCCTCAAAGGTAGCGCAGGCAACATTAACTTCATAATAGCTATGAGCACCTGTCAGATCGACCACAGAAATGTCGGAATCGCTATGAGCAGTTTGTAGGCGATTTTCTACTTGCTGGGGTTTCATAATTCCATGACGGGATTCCCGCCTTGAGCGATGGTCTTCAAGTACTACATAAAAGGAAGATCTATTTGATGTATCAGATAACGCTATGTATAGGAAAAACATTCTCATGGCTTTTTAAGTTTTGCTAAAAAAAAAATTGTGTGATACTTTTTTAGAAAAGCTAAAATAGCTGTAAATGATAGATGATTATTTGACAAACAATACTCTGAAACTTCATTAATTTTATGCTTTTAGCCAAAGCGTAAATTTATGGATTTCCATGCAAAGGATATTAATCAGGAGGAAAACATAATGGGAAAAG
>JADFVM010000079.1 GCA_015222555.1 Pseudomonadota bacterium | reverse complement strand
GATGAAAAAGCTGCTCCTTCCCTAGGAGCTTGCCGGACTTAGGTGAATACTTATTTTATGTAAGGAAAATATGCTCACTTTCAACTGATAATCCTCAAAAAATCCTCTCTTCAGATTTGTTTAGTTGTAGGTGTAGTCCTCAATGCTTACTTCCTGAAAGTACGATTTTCAGACATCCTTACTTCTACAACATTTCTTCCGTTAATCATCAATAAAGTTTTGCCCATAGCTCACGAGACCTGCTAAATTTTATTCAACATACACTTCTTCATAGCCACTTTCCTGATAAATCTACAAACTTTTTTAAATATATTTTGTCATAATATACATCAAGATAATTGCCTCATTTTCACCTTTGGAAATCTCATTGCTGCTGGGAACTCCAGTTTTTTCACTGATCCCGTAGGCTGATAGAATATTCCCAGCTATCAAGAGCATGAGTTGCAAGAATACAGTCATTTAAAATGTCCTGGCTTTTGGGTAGTCTATATCTATGATGGTAACGTTTAGCAAGAGAAATTATTGGAAAGGATTTTATATGAAGCGATTTGAATTTTACCTGGTTCTGCTGCTGATATTTTCAGTCACAGGAACAGTTTATGGCAAGGCATTAAGCCCGGAATTGGAAGTCGTGGCCAAGAAGATTGAGACCGAATTGATTGCTCCATGCTGTATGGTGCAACAAGTGTCAGTGCACTCTTCCCCTATAGCCAATGAGATGAAAGTTGATATTCGAAAGATGTTGGCTGTGGGGAAAACTCGACAAGAAATATTGGATCATTATATCGAAAAGTATGGCCTCGAAATCCTATCGAGTCCGCCGCAAACCGGTTTTAACCGCCTGTCCGTCTGGATACCTGTTATTTCCCTTCTCTTTGGATTTGTCGTCATTGCAGTTATCATAAAAATATGGGTAGGCTCCCGCCCAAAGTATCTAAAAGGCGCCTCAGCAGCCGGCCCGGCTGACGATGATATTGACGAGGAAACATCGAAACGGATCGAGCGAGAACTGAAAGAAATTGATTGAAAAGCCTCTTTAAAAGAATCTCCTAATACGGCAATAAAAAATGTATACTTCTCGTAAAAAATAGATGTTTGTTGTCGATATTTCTGTGCGGACAAGTTCCTAGTGCCTGAATATTTTGTGACAGTCATTGCATCTGGTTATCAGCTCGGACAGTGCTGTTAAAGTCTTATCCCTGTTTCCTGCCTCGGCGGCATCAGCCAGTTTGTCAGCCTGCTTGTGCATTGCTGTACTTAGTTTTGTGAAATCTGACCCATCTTTATCCGGTTCGAAGACTGAACACTGCTCTCCTCTCTCCTTGCTCCAGCCCAGATTCGTTCTCGCTATATCCGCTGCCTCCTTTAGGTTATTTACAGCTAGTGCAGAAGTAATCTCACTTAAGGTGTCCAAGTGCTGGCGCATCATCCCTTTATGCATTACCTTCATAGGATCATGCATAGTTAATTCTCTCCTTTCGTCAGCCTTTGGCCCGCCCTGTTTCATCATCAACTCATGCATCTTCTCATGGTCTGCCGCAAAGGAAATAGCTACTGCGAAAAATGTAATAGCTGCCACTGTAGTTAAAGTTCTTTTCATCCTTGTCCTCCCTTTAAAATGTTCTTAACATATATGAAGTATACAATAAACTTTCAAGATTTCAAAAATGTATCTGCCCTTAAACACTTGGAGATTCCACCTTTCTGAGTTATAGTTGTTGTAATTATTATTGCGAGTCTTTTTGGCAATGGAAATTCGTTATCAAGCGATTGGTATAATTCACAGCCCCTTCAAAGATCTCAAAGACATGCCTATACAGCCTTCAGGCGCCTCTGGAGTTAAAGGCACTGTTGAAATCTTTCCCGAATATGTGGAAGGGCTGAAGGACCTTGAGGGATTCTCCCACATTATTCTGCTCTACCATTTTCATCAAGCTCAACCGCCAGAGCTGGT
Organism: Pseudomonadota bacterium; assembly: GCA_015222555.1. Lineage (GTDB taxonomy): Bacteria > Desulfobacterota > JADFVX01 > JADFVX01 > JADFVX01 > JADFVM01. The sequence continues at coordinate 15,120 of JADFVM010000079.1, read as the reverse complement.
GGTCACGCCATTTATGAACACCCACTCACATGGCGTTTTTGCCACCAGGGCACCCAACCGTCCCAACTCCATTGGATTATCCATCGTAAGACTGATGAGGATCGAGCAAAACATACTGCATGTCGAGAATGTGGATATTCTGGCTGGAACGCCTTTGCTGGATCTCAAGCCGTACGTGCCAGAGTTTGACCAATATTCAGCAGACCGTGTGGGCTGGCTGGAAAAGGTAAAAGGAAAAGTTCGGAGCATCAAATCAGACGATAGATTTATTGATAGAAGTGGTGAATAGGGTCACATCCGCCATACTCTCTTCCTCTCCGTAATCCTCAAACATTAGTCTTCAAAATTTTGAGCAGTAGTAGGTGTACTCCTGATTCTCCCTCCCCTCATTCTTAAGCAACCCCCTTTCTGAACCTCACTGATTTGCAGTGACACGTCATTGTCTATTAAAAAATGATATCCTTTTAATAAGCCTGAAGAAAAAGAGGATCTTAATGGCCGATATCATTAAAAAATATATTAGTAAGGCAACGTCTGTCCTTAATGCAAACTGGACAGGAGCCTATACCCTACCTGCCTCAGGCCTCTACCCCCATCAATGGAACTGGGACTCCGGGTTCATTGCCATCGGCTACGCCCACATCAACACACAACGTGCGATTAAGGAACTAACCTCCCTCTTCAATGGCCAGTGGAAAAACGGCATGGTTCCACAGATTGTTTTTAACAAAGATAAACTGGGAAACTATTTCCCGGAACCCGACTTCTGGCAGACGGAAAATTCTCCAAACGCGCCAGAAGGTATTCTCACCTCAGGCATAACCATGCCGCCCATCCATGCCGTAGCTGCATTGAGAATTTCTGAAAATGCTCGCGACAATAAGGATGTTAAACCCTTTCTTAAATGGATCTATCCGCGCTTATTGTCCCTTCACAGGTATTTCTATCGTGAAAGAGATCCCGAAGGACAGGGGCTGGTATACATCAGGCACCCCTGGGAGTCAGGCATGGACAACTCGCCCATGTGGGACCTGGTGTTAAAAAGGCTGGACATGTCATCGCTTAAAGTCCCCCCCTATGAGAGGAAAGACCTCGCCAGCGGCGTCAGACCGGAAGAACGTCCCGCTAGAGAAGATTACGACAGGTTTGTCTACCTTGTCGATCTCTTCAGACGGCTGAAATATGACGAAGAGTTGATAAGTAAGGAATCTCCTTTTCTTGTTTATGGGCCTCTCTTTAATGCAATTTTAAGCGCCTCAAACGAAGCCTTGATCAGGATTGGTGAAATTTTGAAGGAAAGAACTGATGAGGCTGAAGAGTGGGAAGGATTAACCAAGAAGGCGATTTCTGAAAAGCTTTACCAGCCCGAAGGCGGCATCTTTAATTTTTATGATATAAGAGAGAAAAAGCTTCTTGATGTGGACTCAGCCGCCGGCTTTATGCCTCTTTTTGGCGGCGCGGCGACAAAAGAACAGGCGTTAAAACTTTATGACTATCTTAACTCCCAAAGCTTCTGTGCCCTTCATCAGGGGAACTGTTTTACCGTGCCCAACTATGATACCCGAAAGGAAGATTATGACAGGACAAATTACTGGCGCGGTCCGGTTTGGATCAATATAAACTGGATGCTTATGCAGGGCTTAAGGCGCTACGGCTTTAAGCAAAAGGCCGATGCCATTGCCAAGGATATTCTGGAACTGCCTGTGAGATTCGGCTTTCGTGAATATTTTGACTCCTTTGACGGCAGGGGCTATGGCGCCCATAATTTCTCCTGGAGTGCTGCTCTTTTCATCGATACGGCTTATGACAATTATCTGGATGTTGGGACACAAGCGCCCGGAAAGCGAATTAAAAAGATACTCTGGCGTGACATCATATTAAACGAAAGTGGCGGGAAAAGCGAAATGCCCCTTGGCATCATATCCCAGAACATGCTTGCTGCCATCAGGGAGATTAATTCTAATTACTGTTCAAAATGCGGCAGTGTGGACTATGGTGCCATTAGACACTCAAAGGAATACGAAGAATATAGACGAATAACTGCAAAGCTGAAAGAACTGGACCTTGCAGCGGTGAAAGAAGAGCACCAGAAGCTGGCTTTCTGGATAAACATCTACAATACTATAGTAATCGACAGGATCATCTGTGTCGGTATCAGGCGATCAGTTAAGGAAGTCACAGGATTCTTTTCAAAGATCAAATATGACATCGGAGGCTACCGCTTCTCTGCAAATGACATAGAGCATGGAATCCTGCGGGCAAACTCGCGGCCTCCACTTGGTGGATTGAAACAGTTCAAGCCAATGGATCCAAGAAGACAATTTGTTCTTCAAAGGATTGATCCCAGAATTCACTTTACCCTGGTTTGCGGGTCACGTTCCTGTGCGCCCATAAATTTTTATACTGAAACAGGCATCTATGATGAGCTGGAAGTGGCTGCCACGAATTTTATTAACAGTTCAGAGGTCATCATCATTCCCGAGGAAAAGAGGGTCATCATATCACTGATTTTTTCATGGTATAAAAAAGACTTCGGAGGCATCGAGGGAGTGTTGGCCTTTATTGAAAAATATATTGTTGATGATGACAAAAGGGAGTTATTGAAAAAGAATAAAGACAAGATCCACCTTGATTATCTCTATTATAACTGGAATCTTAATGAGTAGGGTCAACCTCCGAAAGAGGAGATTGGAATGGAGCTATATTAGTGTTTGAAAGTATGGTGAAAGATATCAATAGACCATGAAAAAATCTACTCATAAGTTAAAATCAAAAAGATTGACAGTCATTGCTTTGCTGATATAATGTAATCCACTTTTAGTCAATTCTGAAGGAGATAGACATGAAAAAGCAGATCCTCGCCTTATTAATATCAGTCATATTTGTTTCACCGTCATGGGCAGGCAAGGCCGATATAGATCTTTCTGCATTAACAGATCAATCTGATTTTGAAGGACTAAGCCGTGAAGTAGGCCTTGCCCTGTCTTATAAGCCAACAGCCCCTGCCGAACCCTTGGGTCTTCTGGGCTTCGATATCGGCATTGAGGCAACTTTTACAGATATTGAGGAAGACTCAAGCTACTGGAATAGAGTCGCCTCTGATGTTCCTGGCGCACTGCCTGTGCCAAAGCTCCACGTTGTTAAGGGCCTTCCCTGGGGGATCGATATCGGCGCCATCTATTCAGAAATTCCAAGCAGCGATATCAGCCTGCTCGGTGCAGAACTCAAGTGGGCATTTGTTGAAGGAAATGTAGCGCTTCCGGCGCTGGCGATTAGGGGGACTTACACGAAGGTGGATGGCATCAAGAGTTTGGATTTTAATACCAAGGGCATTGACCTTTCAATAAGTAAAGGTTTTGCCATGCTGACCCCCTATGGCGGGGTGGGAAAGGTCTGGATAGAGAGTGATCCTGACTCGACACTGGCGCCTCTAAAAAAGGCAGACATTTCTGAGACAAAGCTTTTCGTAGGGCTGAGAATATCATTAGGGCTTATCAATATTACAGCAGAAGCTGAATCTGCTGAAGTTCCTTCTTATACTTTAAAATTAAGTGCGGGGTTATAAGAGACTATGGCTGGTGTAAACAAGGTAATACTCGTTGGAAACCTGGGAAGAGATCCGGAAGTGAGATATACAAAAAACGGTCAGGCTGTTGCCTCTTTTAGCCTTGCCACAACAGAACGCTGGACCGGAAAAGATGGTAATAAGGAAGACAAAACCGAATGGCACCGTATTGTTGCCTGGGGCAAATTAGGTGAGATCTGTGGTGAATACCTTGTAAAGGGGAAGCAGGTTTACATTGAGGGACGACTTCAGACAAGAGACTGGGACGATAAGGACGGCAATAAAAAGTCGACGACAGAGATAGTCGCTAACAATATGGTCATGCTCAGCCAGGCAGGAGGTTCACAGCAGTCTTACGGTGGGAATCAGCAAGCTTCTTCAGGTGGGGGTCAGACCGGATCTTCAGGCGGTTCCAATGACGCCGATGATTTTGAGGATGATGATATTCCTTTTTAGATAATCCTTTGTGAGCATCAAATTTCTTAGCCCCTATTCAGCAGATCAGATGCTGAACAGGGGCTTTTTTGATGTAGAATGCAGCTAATTATACTAGGGTGAGTAAAGAAGACTGACAGATTCCACATCCCCATATCCCATTGTTTTACATGGTTTTTTTGTCTCTATCTCCATACTTATCTAGATATCCACCCTCAACACATGTCATATCACTTTACAATGCCTAAATAATAGACGATTCCATTATCTACACAGATATTGCAACATTTTTCACTTTCTGTAATAAGAATCTCATTTTTTATTCAAATTTAACATTGAGCATGTAAATATATTTTACACTTTAATTCAGCATTGTACTGATCAAGCCCTCTTGTGTTGATGGCCTCAAAAAAGCTGCTCTTTTTAATGCCTTCTTGAGGGGCAATGACGTCGCGCGCGAAGTCATCCTCTTCGAGGTCTTGTAAAAGATGACGGCCCGAGGTGTGTTCTTCCAGGTGAAAACAGAGTAAAGATTTAAGTTCATCTTCAAAATTCATTTGTAATGGCTTGTTCCCTCGAGATTCAAGGGGAGTAAAATGGTTTAAGATGCGTTGAGCCGGTAGAAATAGTTCATGAAATGAGGGTGCTTTGGCTTTTTGAATCGGTGGATTAAAGACATAGGGCCTTTTCGTAACTCCTTGTAATAAAAAGTATTTACGGAAACTTTGCCCTTAGCAGCTAACCCTAAATGTCAAGCAAAATATTGTTTTGTCGCTATTTTTTTCACCCTCTATCGAGAATGCAATTTCCTAACCGGATAATGCTGAAAAACAATCATTCCTTAAAAATTAGTCGATTACAATCCGTAATCGTTAAAAAAATATTTATAAAAACTTGCAACTTGAAAAATAGATGGTAGATTTTTATTTAGGGGGGGGCTTTCTTCCTTTTTTGTCTTGTGATAAAGATAAAGAACTTTTTAATAAGAGAGATATTGCGTGCACTATCCCGATTATTTTAATGCCAGCCAAGAGAGATATCAATTCTTTGATGTTATCCAGCAACTGGCTGTTGATAAAATTGAAAGTAAAAGTATGAATATTAGGCAACTTTTAAAGCTAGAAGGTTACTCTGCAGAACGCGAGAAAAACTTTATACTAACTTGTTAGACCGCTGTTAATACATTTATCGTAATAATTGCAATTTCTATCCTCTGAAAGGAGAGAGTATATGGAAGAAATAAAGCGTATAGCTTTGGTGGCTCACGATAACAGAAAAAAAGATTTAATCGAATGGGCTGAATGGAATTATGAGATATTGATGCATCACAAATTGATATCTACTGGAACAACAGGTAGTTTAGTTGAAAAAGCTATTAAAAAGAGGCTAAGTGATAAGGATGCAAACAATTTTGAAGTAATGAAACTGAAATCAGGCCCGCTAGGAGGAGATCAACAGTTGGGGGCAATGATAGCGGAGCATAAGGTTGATTTAATAATATTCCTGTGGGACCCCATGCAACCGCAACCTCACGATGTTGATGTTAAGGCACTTTTGAGGATTTCTGTTTTATACAATATTCCAACTGCGTGTAACCGTTCTACAGCAGATTTTATGATTTCATCACCTCTTTTAGATGCCGAGTATGAACCAGTTCTCAAAGATTACTCCGGGTATATAGGACGGACTGTACGATATGAATAGAAGTAGGAAAACTAAAGAAAAAAGGTGGTCTAGCAACGCTATGAAATCAGACGGGCTATATCTCGCGGCTTAACAGAGGCCTAAAAGTGCACTACTTTCAGGCAGTCACAGAATCTTTCACTATTCTCGCCCGCTGCTTGTAGCGACCGTTACTCCTCACTTTCAACCTGAAAGTGTTATTTTGTCAACCATTTCAAAACATGCAGATTGCAAACTGAAATCAATAAAAACCTGCCTTGTTTCAAATAAGCATCAGAAAATTCCAAAAAAATACAAAAGCGCAATATGTGTCGCGCAATGCATTTGTCATTGTGGTAGCTTAAAAAGCCATAGCAATTAAAAACCTATTCTAAGATATGCTGATCAGCGACAATTAAAAATCCCGTTCTCCGAGGTTGAGAAAATCTTGAAGTCGCTAAGATTGAAGATGAAAAAGATAAAGCTTATATTTCCCTTAGCCATTTTAGCGCTTATAATAGTGGCCAGCACAGCTCACGCAGCACCATCGCCAGGAGGACCGCATCTCTGGTTGAGCACAGACGCAACACAATTTATTGAGGGTGGTGTCGGCTATGTTGGTGCTAGCTGTGATCCATGGCTAACGGACAGTTATGTAACTTCTGACAACTCTTTTACGCTCTATATCTATAATGCTGCTAAGCTAACTGCTGTAGACATACATCTCATGATAGCAGTCCATGAAGGAGAAAGAGGGTCGGTCACTGTTGGAAGCGCTACGTATACTTCATTTCCAGGTACTGATCTCGGGACTTCTGGATAGGGTGGAGGAAATCATGGGATTTATCAACCACCAAGCTCGCATGATGGCGTATTTACTACTACAAATAGCCTGGGTAATTTGCTATCCACCAGGCATTTATCAACGAGTATTTCCTGGACTGGCTTTTCTGCCGTACATTTTGACGTATTTTCAGAGAATGGCTATTATAATCCCGCTTCTCATGATGTCACTGGAACGCCTGTTCCTGAACCCAGCACCCTTCTCCTCCTCGGTTCTGGCCTGGTAGGATTAGCCTACCTCAGAAGGCGACAAAAATAGACTCTTAATCTTACGTATTCCATAAAAAAGGCGATGTGGATACATCGCCTTTTTTATGGTTCTTTTCAAGATTACCCTTATGAATAAAAAGGGATATCTATTAGGCATCAATGTCTCAAGAGCAAGCAGCCCTCATGTTGTCCTTGAAACCAACCTACATCGCTTTTCATAAGCCTCTCTGGCAATCTGAATATCTTCCAGAAAATAGGGCAGCTCTTCTATACGAAGCGCCTGCGGACCATCAACAAGGGCCTTGCTGGGCGCTGGATGAAAATCGGCAAGAATCATATTGGCACCTGCAATGACCCCTTGGGCTGTGGCATGGAAAACATCAAGGATTCCATCAGGGGAAGCTTCCCTTGAGCCGACAGAATGAGAAGGGTCGATGCAGACCGGCATACGTGTCAGTCTCTTGATGACCGGTACATGGGTAAAGTCCACCATGTTTCGATGAGGCGATGCAAATGAGGTCTTCATTCCACGCAGACAGAAGATAACATTACTGTTGCCTTCACTGGCCAGGTATTCTGCAGCATTCAGTGACTCATTGAGAGTAATACCAAATCCTCTTTTTAGCAATACCGGGAATTCGCTTTGTCTTCCTATCGCTTTGAGCAGTTCAAAGTTCTGCGTATTGCGTGTCCCCACCTGTAACATAACTCCAGTGGGATTACCCGTTTGTTCAAGGCACTCATTGATTTCATCGATGTGGCTTTCATGAGTGATTTCCATGGCCACAATTTTGATATCATACTTGCCAGCCAGTTCAAACACATAGGGCAGGCATGCTTTCCCATGCCCCTGGAAAGAGTAAGGATTAGTTCTCGGCTTGTAGGCGCCCATTCGTGTGCAGGATTGGCCATTTTCTTTAAGAAGACGCATCATGATCTCAACATGTTCCCTGTTGTCTACGGCACAGAGGCCGGCAAAAATGTGTAGATTGTCCTGATCAAAATGGATCCCATTATAATCAAAGCCGACTACACGTTGATCATCTTTATGCCGTCCAAGGATATGGCATGCATCTGAGATGCGTACAACTCGATCAACAGCAGAAAGGCCTTCAATAACCTCCTGGTTTAACTGTTTTGTATCTCCAATGAGATACAGTTCGGTCAGTTTCTGATGCTGTCCCTTGACGATGTGTTTTTTAATCTGAATATTGGGACGATTCGTTAGAAAATCCCAGGCTTGCTTGAAGGCTTCCGAATTTTCGTCCAGGTCGGGATGAAGAATAACGATCATGGTATATTTCCTTCCTTATTTTTATTACTTCTAAATTTTCTTACCTCAGCAATTGTCATTTATATCATAATAAGCAATCATTTAGCGATATATTTTACTTTGGAAGTGATTTTTTTATACTCTTTTTCCAGGGCCCGTCTTAATTGAGTGTTTTCTTCCCGGGCAGAAGTCAATACGTATCTTTTTTTCCTCAGTTGTGGCTGTATCTTCCAAGTTGCTATTTTTTAGAAAAGAAAGGAGTTGAATTACTACTGAAAGTGGAATTTCGGGAAAAAGCTTATTTGGTGCGCCCGCAGGGACTCGAACCCCGGACCTACTGCTTAGAAGGCAGTTGCTCTATCCACCTGAGCTACAGGCGCGCATCATAGATGGGAAAGGTGTGGAGTGAAAGATCATTAAATGGTCGGGGCGAGAGGATTTGAACCTCCGGCCCCCTGCTCCCAAGGCAGGTGCGCTACCAAGCTGCGCTACGCCCCGACATAAAAAAACAATTGCGTAACCTAACACAAAATTGCCATCTTTTTCAAGATATTTATACTCTTTGATGAAATTATAACTGAGCCAGGAAAGAGGGAAGAAGTTTTTTCAATTCTTCTACTGCCAGTGCACGGTGACTTATTGAATTCTTAATTTCAGGCGAGATTTCTGCCATGGTACAATCATATTGAGCCGGAAAAAAAAGGGGATCATATCCGAACCCCCCCTGCCCTTTCTCTTCCAGAGCTATTTTACCTCTGCAGACCCCTCTCGTCAGGATGTGCTTTCCCTTCGGGTCTGCAGAAGCGATGACGCAGACAAAAGCGGCATCTCGCTTTTCGAGGGGAAGATCTTTTAATTCATTAAGCAGCTTTTTATTATTATCACTGTCACTGGCATTGTCGCCGGCATACCTTGCCGACAGAACACCGGGTCTTCCGTCAAGGACATCTACCATGAGGCCGGAGTCATCGGCGATAGTAACATAGCCTGTTGCCTTTGCAACTTCAGTCGCCTTTAAAAGGGCATTTTCTTCGAAAGTATTGCCTGTTTCTTCCACCTCACCAATTTGATCAAAATCATCGAGAGAAAGAAGATGCACATCAACAGAATCTAAAAGACTCTGAAGCTCTCGAACTTTACCCGGATTTCTGGTAGCAATGACTATATCCACCATCTGGATTTAGCACCTCTTTCTGAATATTACTAAGCGTTTCTATCCCCTTTGCAGCGATTTGTCTCATTTTTTGTAATTCATCATCACTGAAAGGATCAGCTTCTGCCGTACCCTGAACTTCGATATATTTTCCGGAACCTGTCATAACAAAGTTCATATCAACACATGCAATTGAATCCTCAGTGTAATCCAGATCAAGACAGACCTCACCATTGACAATGCCGACACTAATCGCAGCAAGTGAATCTGTTAAGGGCAGTTCCTTTAATTGTCCATCATTGACCAGTCCCTGCAGAGCATCGGAAAGCGCCACATAGGCGCCTGTAATAGAGGCTGTCCTCGTCCCGCCATCTGCCTGTATAACATCACAGTCGATCCATATCGTCCTTTCGCCAAGCTTTGAGGTGTCAGTAACGGCTCTTAGTGACCGACCGATGAGACGCTGGATTTCATGTGTTCGTCCGCCGACCTTCCCTCTGGAAGATTCTCTTTGATTTCGCGTGCCTGTTGACCTGGGCAGCATAGAGTATTCCGCCGTTATCCATCCCACCCCCTTATCTCTGAGAAAGGGAGGAACACGATTTTCTACTGTGGCGGTGCAAATGACCTTTGTATCACCCACTTCAATCAATGCCGAGCCCTCCGGGTGCTTGAGATAACCTTTTGTAATTTTAACAGCCCTCACCTCATCAAATCTTCTGCCATCTTTCCTCATACAATCGACACCTCTTTTTTTTGCTTTATAGTAAACAAAAAATGCTTTAAAGTCAATGTGCAAGCCCTGATTTATCTTGTTAAATTGAGAATCTTCTGTTATTCTCAATCGATTATTTATGGGTACTTTTTTTCTTTGCAAGAATAAAAATGCATGTATTGCCTTAGGCTGCATTTTGTTATTCCTCATCACCGCTCTTGTGTTAACACCTCTCACCACCTTCGCTTCAAATTTCAAAAGAAAAGTTGCCAAAATTGAGGTAAAAGGTAATAAGAGGACAAAGACAAGATTCATTATGGAGGAATTAACCTTTTCACCCGGCGATCAAATTAGTGATGAGGATATCGAAAATAGCAGGCAGCAGCTTCTTAATCTTGAACTGTTTTCAAAAATTGAATTCAAGGAGACAACGACTGAAATAGAAGGGACCATATCGATCAAGATAATTCTTAAAGAAAAATGGTCCATTTTACCACTGCCTATCATATCACGAACCAGTGATGCCGATGTCAGGTTAGGATTAAGGTATGAAGACTTCAACCTGGGTGGAAGAGGTCACTACCTTGTTGTGAAAGTTTACAATAACTGGGCCAATGATCTTGATGACGACCTTGGAGGCTATTATTCAGCCACAGTAGAGACAACTAACTTTTTATGGCACGATCTCATTTTTTCACCCGCGTTTACCAAAGGCAAATCACTGGAAGAAAAATATTCCGAGGGTGATCTCATATCGACCTACCAGGATACACAAGAATCATATTCAATAAAACTTGGGAAAGAATTCGATGACCTGGCATTCGGGATAGACTACACCAGCAGAAGAAACGATTATACCTATTTAAGTGGCCTGACCCAGCCTCTTTTTGATATTGTTGTCAAATCGTTTGGTTTTTTTTCGACCTATTCAAAGGTGAATAATCTTGGCAGCTACACATATGAGGGCTATGAATTTTCCTTCTATACTTCAGTCTATAATAAAATATTAGGTTCAGATGTGAATGCAGTAAGCTATAATGCGGTTTTTAGCCAGTTTATCCCCCTTGACGACAGGAAAAACTTTGCCTACCGACTGGAAGGGACGCTTGTTACGGGAGAAAAAGTTGAAGATGTATTAACCAGCGTTGGAGGTTCGACATCATTGAGAGGCTATGAAAGCGGTGAATTTGAAGGAGACAGGATGCTGCGTTTTAACACTGAATATCGTGTCCCCTTAACTGACAACTATTGGGGTGGCGTGGCATTCATCGATGCGGGAAATGCCTGGCAGGAAGGCTCTTCCATGAATGTTGGCGATTTAAACTGGGGGGTAGGCTTCGGACTTCGTCTCTTCATCAAAGAGCTTGTGCAAGGGATTGGACGCGCTGATTTTGCCTATAATGTGTCTCAAAAAAGTTACAAAAGTTATTTTGGAGTTCGTCACACCTTTTAATTTTGACTTGATTTAAGCTCTAAACAAATCATATAGATGGAAAGAAATGCAAATGAATGAACAACTAAACGAACTACTTCCATATGTTTCAAAACCTGGAAGATACCTCGGAGACGAGGTTAACGCTGTAAAAAAGGATCTGGACAAAGTTGCCTTAAAGGTTGCTCTTGCCTTTCCCGATCTCTATGAGATCGGCATTTCCAACCTGGGACTCCAGATACTTTATAAAGTTTTAAATGATAGAGACGACATTGCCGCAGAACGGGTTTATGCCCCCTGGGATGATATGGAAAGGCTGCTTAGAGAAAGAGAGATACCTCTTTGTTCACTGGAGTCTGCCCTTCCGTTGAATGACTTTGATATTGTCGGTTTCTCTCTTCAGCATGAACTTGCATACACCAATCTACTCAACATGCTCGACCTGGGCAAAATCCCTCTTTTATCATCAAACAGGCAAAATAGCGATACACTCGTCATCGCAGGCGGGCCAGCGGCCTTTAATCCGGAACCGATGGCTGATTTCATTGATGCATTCTTATTAGGTGATGGTGAAGAAGCACTTGTCGAGATCTGCAACCTTTTTCTGCAGTGGAAAAAAGAAAACAGCAACAGAAAGGAACTGCTTACAGCACTATCTTCCATAGAAGGTGTTTATGTTCCATCCCTCTATTCCTTTGATTTTACTACTACTGGAAAAATAGGCGCAATCAAAGGGCCTGGAGACAATGAGAAGAAAGTAAAAAGAAGAGTTTTAACGGATTTAAACGATGCCCCCTACCCTGAAAATTTTATTGTTCCCAACATCAAACCCGTTCATGACCGTATTGCGCTTGAGGTTACTCGCGGCTGCAGCCGTTTCTGCCGTTTTTGTCAGGCCGGCTTTATTTATCTGCCAGCAAGGGAAAGATCACCGGAAAAGATCCGCTCCCTAGGGCAAAAAGCCCTGGAAAAAACGGGCATTGATGAAGTGGCCCTCTTATCGCTCAGTACAGGCGACTATTCATGCCTTGAAGTGTTATTACCAGAACTAATTGACGAATACGATCATTCTCATACAAAACTTTCATTCCCATCCCTCAGGGTCGACACGATGACGCCGGGTATTATGGGTGAAATGAAAAAAGCAAAATCGAACAGTTTTACCATCGCTCCGGAAGCGGGCAGTCAAAGGTTAAGAGATCTGGTAAACAAGTGTATAACAGAAGAACAGATATTGAATACGACGGCTGAAATTGCGAGAGCAGGCTGTCAATCCATAAAGCTCTATTATATGATCGGCCTGCCAACGGAAACAAAGGAAGATCTTGATGAAATCATCAGCCTGTCAAGAGCTATCTTAAAGGTAGGAAAAAAAGAAGGCAAGATCGCTAAAATTACCGTTAATATCTCAAATTTTGTTCCAAAATCACACACACCCTTTCAATGGGCACGTCAGGACTCACTGGATGAGTTTAAAGAAAAACTGACCTACCTGAAGAGGACCATGAAGGATAGACAAATCTCTCTAAAGTGGCAGGCGCCTGAAATGAGCATCCTCGAAGGTGTGTTTTCAAGAGGAGACAGGCGATTGGGAAAGGCCATTTTGGAGGCCTTTGAAAAGGGCGCACGCTTTGACGGATGGGGTGAAAAGATGAACTATACCCTCTGGGAAGAGGCCTTTAACAAATGTGCTCTCTCTGTTGAGTCCTTCCTGAAAAAGAGAGCGGAAGATGCCATCCTGCCATGGGACTTGATTGACATCGGAATAAATAAATCGTTCCTCCTCAAGGAGCTGGAAAAATCAGCTCTGGGAGAAGAAACGGAAGACTGCCGATATACCAACTGTTTTGCCTGCGGAGTATGTGATCATAAGCACATAAAGATTGAATCCTTTAAAAACGCACAACTGTCACATCATGTGCGTACAGATGAGCTTTACATCCCTTTAAGAAAGAAAATGAGGGTAAAATATGCAAAGAAAGAAATGGCGAGATTTTTGGGACACATCGATACAATGGAAAAGATAATTCGCATGTTAAGGCGATCAGCCCTTCCCCTGCACTATTCGCAAGGGTTTAAACCGGCGCCTAAAGTTTCTTTCAGCTCGCCTATCCCATTGGGAACGGAATCACTTTCAGAATATTTTGAAATTGAGATCGAAAAAGATATTTCACCCGAAAATATTCTTGAGACAATGAAAATGGTATCACCTCCCAACATCGACATTCTTGAAGTCACTGCACTGCAGCAAAAGGAACCTTCTCTTTCAGATGTTATAGAGGAAGAAATATATTGTATTACAATCCCTGAAGAGGTAATTCCCGGGACAGCATTGTCAGAACTAACAGAAAGTTTCCTGAAGTCTACTCAGTGGCCCACAATAAAAAAGACGAAAAAGGGAGAAAGGACGGTAGATCTCAAGGAAATTATCAAATCCATTTCCATTAAGAAGAAGTGTGAAGTTGAAATGGTTATTTTTGCCAAAGGGGGTCGTAAAATAAAAGCTGAAGATGCAACTGCCAGCATCTTCAAGCTCACAGAGAATGAAAAGAAGATGCTCAGGATTCTTAAGACTAACACAATTTTCATTGAATCCTTTTTGTCCCAAGGACATAAAAAAGTAGCGTAAGCGTAATATGAGTAAAAAACTGATTATTAATGCAAATCCGCGTGAGACACGAGTTGCCCTCCTTGAAGAGGGTGGCCTCGTTGAGTTTTACATTGAACGGGGCTCCTCCACGCATATTCACGGAAATGTCTACAAGGGAAGAATTGTCAGAGTTCTCCCAGGTATGCAGGCCGCATTCGTAGAAATCGGCCTGGACAGGACCGCCTTTCTATATGTCGCCGACGTTCAGGATGATACAAAAATATTTGAATCACTCATGGACATAAATAAAGAAAACAGTGAACCATCAGACCTTTGCACTATCTCGTCCTGCGCCTCTATTGAAGAGATCCTGACAGAAGGCCAGGAAATCATTGTTCAGATTATGAAGGAGCCATTAGGAACAAAGGGTGCCAGGGTAACATCCCACTTATCATTACCGGGTCAATATCTCGTTTATATGCCTCACGTCGATGATCATGTGAGGATATCGAGAAAAATCGAAGATGAAGATGAAAGGGAAAGATTAAAAAATATTGTCATGGAGTCTATGCCCGAAGAAGGCGGATTTATTATTAGAACGGCCAGTGCCGGTGTAGAAGGCGATGAAATCATCTCCGACATGAACTACCTGCTTCAAACATGGCAGATGATAAAAGAAAAAAGTGATCAGGTCCGACCGCCATCATTGGTTCATCAGGACCTTGATGTCACTCTCAGAACAATTCGTGACATGCTTTCTGCCGGCATTGACGAGATTATTATAGACTCGCAAACAGAGCATAAAAAAATTATCTCTTTCATGGATAATCTCCTACCCAGGATGAAAGAAAAGGTCATTCTTTATCAAGGTGAAGAGCCGATCTTTGATAATTTCGGTATAGAGATCGAGATTGATGAAATGCTCCAGGAAAAGGTCTGGTTAAAATCAGGTAGTTATATCATTATTCAAAACACGGAAGCCCTGACGGCCATCGACGTCAACACAGGTAAATTCACAGGCAAGAAAAACCTTGAAGAGACTATTTTAAAAACGAATCTTGAAGCGGCCAAGGAAATCGCCTACCAGTTAAGGCTGAGAAATATGGGCGGCATTATCATTATAGATTTCATAGATATGGTTCGTCCTGAAAATAGAGACAAAGTCTACGCCGCTATGCAGGAAGGACTGAAAAAAGATCGGTCCATTACAAGGATCTCGGAAATATCCGAACTTGGACTTCT
>JADFVM010000078.1 GCA_015222555.1 Pseudomonadota bacterium | reverse complement strand
TTCTTCTTTTCTTTGGCGGCCAAAGAAGAAGAAGCAAAAGAAAGGCCGCCCAAAAACTTGGCCTTTGGCGTCCCTCGTTGCGCAGTTGCCTGAGGCGGTCACAAAAACTCGCTTTGCTCAGACAGTTTGTGACCTTCTTCCTCAGGCAACTGCTTCACTCGGCTGCGTTTTAACGGGAAGGAAAATCAGGCCCTTTTAGGGCCAAGGCAAGGCCACGTCCTCTGGGCGTGGATTCTTTACTCCTGCATGGCTTTATATTGGGGGTTGTTTGAGAATCGTATCCCGCTTCCAGTTTTTGTCATTCCTTTCGGGATAGTCAAGGTTGAAATGAAGGCCGCGGCTTTCTTTTCTAATCATGGCAGAAGTAATAATTAGTTCGGCCACTGTAGCGATGTTTCTTAATTCGAGAAGATCGCTTGTTATGATGAAATCCCAGTAATAGTCCCCTATCTCTGCCTGGATAAGATCGATCCTTCTTTTCGCTCTTTCCAGTCTTTTATCCGTTTTTACGATTCCCACATAGTTTTGCATTAACCGTCTGATTTCATCCCAGTTTTGGGAAACAACGACGGATTCATCACTGTCAACGGCGCTGCCGGGATTCCATGAAGGGATGGCCGGAAAATTTTCTATATTCTCTCTTTCTTTTTGAGATAGATTATTGAAAATGAGCTCTGAAAAGACAAGCCCCTCAAGTAAAGAGTTACTTGCCAAACGGTTAGCGCCGTGCAGGCCGGTACATGCCGTTTCACCACAGGCATAGAGGCCGTTAATATTGGTCTTCCCCTCCATGTCTGTCTGGATGCCACCACATAAATAGTGCGCAGCCGGTACAATCGGTATTGGCTCTTTTGAAATATCAATACCCAGACTCAGGCAGCGCTCGTATATATTGGGAAATCTTTCAATTACAAAATCCTTTCCTTTATGTGATATGTCCAGAAAAACGCAGTCATCGCCAGTCCTTTTAAGCTCACTATCGATAGCTCTGGCAACGATATCTCTGGGAGCGAGCTCTTTCATTTCATGGTAGTTTTCCATAAAGCGATTGCCATTTTTGAGGCATAAGGTTGCCCCCTCGCCTCTAAGGGCTTCTGAAATAAGGAAGGATTTTGCTTCAGGATGAAAGAGGCAAGTGGGATGAAACTGGAAGAACTCCATGTTTGCAATAGAGGCCCCTGCCCTCCAGGCCATGGCTATCCCGTCCCCTGTTGCAATATCGGGATTACTTGTGAAAAGATAGGCCTTTCCAGCCCCCCCCGTTGCCAGGATGGTGTCACTGGCCAGAAAGGTATCAACCCTTTTTTCTTTCTTGTTTAAAATATAAGAACCAAGGCATCTATTTATAAGGCCACTATCGATAAACTTGGATGTTGTTATCAGGTCGACAGCTATGTGATCCTCAAATATATTGATCCTGTCATCCTCATTGGCCGCTGTGACAAGGGCGTTCACTATGGCCTTTCCTGTAAAATCGGCAGAATGAACAACCCGTCTTTTTGTGTGGCCCCCTTCTTTTCCCAGGTCAAAGTCTCCGTTTGATTTCATGGTAAAACTTGCACCTATGTCAATCAGTTCTTCCAGCACTTTTGGCCCCTCATGAACCACTTTTTTCACAACCTCTTCATTACAGAGATCTGCACCGGCTTGAAGCGTGTCTTGAATATGGGCTTCAAAGGAATCCTCTTTTGCAACGACAGCAGCGATCCCTCCCTGAGCATAAAAGGTGGCGGATTCACAGATTTCACGTTTTGTGACAACAGAGACTGTCCCGATTTTTGAAAGTTTGAGGGCAAGGCTGAGCCCGGCAATTCCACTCCCTATGATGAGAAAGTCACTTCTGATTTCCACTAATATCCTCCCAAAAGTCTAACCCGGATGAACTGGATAAGTACCTTCACGAAATTATTTTCTGACAGAAAAACGCAGAAAATAATTTCTAAGGTGCTAAACTATAGGTTTAGAGATGATGGATGTCAAGTCCCTTTTGCCGCAGGCCGGGGCTTTTAAATTGACTTGATGTAACCCCTTGATTATACTCTAGAAACAGGTGTGACATTATTATGAATTGCGCAAAGATACTTATCGCAGATGATTCTGCAGACGCCAGGGAACTTCTTCACGACCTTTTTTCTGTTAAAGGGCATGAGGTGATCGATGCTATTGACGGAAAAGATGCTATGAATCTCTTTGATTCAACTCAGCCGGATATCGTGATGCTGGACATTATGATGCCGCAGTACAGCGGAATAGAAGTTTTAAAGTATATTAAAGAGCGTTCACCCGGCACACCGGTAGTTGTAATGACGGCACATGGCAGTGAAGAAAAAGCGGTCGAAGCGATGAAGCTGGGTGCTGATGATTATTTGTCTAAACCGCTCTCATATAAAGATGTGGTCGCTTTAGTTGAAGATCTTTTAGAGAAAAGCAGGGTCAAATTTGAAAATATTCGTTTAAAAGAAAAGATCCATGAGACGGAAAGGTATCTTGCTCACCTTGTTGATACTGTCAATGAAGCGATAATTTCATGTGATTCAAAGGGTGATGTGCTTTCATTTAACCGAGCGGCTGAAAAGCTGTGGCATTTCGATGAAAAAGAAATTATCGGCAAGCACCTCTCCTTTTTGTTTAAGGAGGGCAAAAAAGATGGATACGTTGATAAGGTGATCAATTTTACCAAAAATGATGGAAAATATAGCGGGGAATTTATGTTTTGCAGGAAGGATCTGGCCGATTTCCCTGGCTATCTATCTACTTCCCTGATGGAAGATGATTCACTTAAAGACGATGGCATTGTTGCCGTCGTTAGAGACTTGACGAATGAAAAGCGGTTAAGCGAGCAATTGATCGCATCTGCCAGACTGGCATCCCTTGGTAAGGTCGTGGAAGGGATTGCTCATGAGGTGAGAAACCCCTTGCTTTCCATGGGTGGCTTTGCCAGAAGAATGAATAAAACCATCGACAAGGACAGTGATTATGGTCAGTATTTAAAGGTTATTCTGAATGATATTAATAGACTGGAGAAGATGGTCCATGATATAGAAGGATATGCCCACTTCGCAAAAGAACATAGAGCAAACTTTCACTGTGTCAATCTGGCAGAAATTGTTGATTGCTCTCTTACCCCGCTGTTAGAAGGAGGGCAGGGGATTGAAATGGAGATTACTCAGCGTGAGCTTCCCATGATTTTCGGCGATGAAAAGTACCTGGGAGAGCTTTTTCACAATATTTTTGAAAATTCTATTGAGGCTATGCCGGAGGGAGGTAAGTTAAAGGTAGACTTCACGCTTGATGATGACTATATTAATGTGATAATTAGTGATACAGGATGTGGTATCCCTGAAGAAAAAGTAGAAGATATTTATGACCCTTTTTATACCTCAAAGATGTCCGGCGTTGGGATAGGATTGGCAAAGGCGTATATTATTGTTGAGGAACATTTCGGTTTTATCAATGTGGATAGCAGGGAAGGTAAGGGGACCGAATTTACGGTCAGCTTCCCGCGGGAAAGGAGGCAGCCGGTTCGAGTATGACCATCTTGATATTCAGGCTGACAGCGATTTTTCTTGCTACATGTTTATTCTGGAGCAACCCCTCTCATTCTGCTTCGGAGAATTTATATAAATTTGTAGATGAAAATGGTGTGTTGCATCTTTCCAATTTTGTTTCCGACAAAAGATACAGGCCCATGTTCCCTAAAAAAAAGGTGCTCAAAAAGGTTGGTGGGAGAACAAAGGCAAGAATATATAAGATCATTGAGAGAGCATCCTATTTATTTGCAATAGATTCGGCTCTCATAAAGGCCGTTGTCAAAGCTGAATCGGACTTTAATCCATATGCGGTGTCCTATTCAGGGGCCCGGGGGCTCATGCAGCTCATGCCCGAAACTGCTGCTGACTTGAAGGTTTCCAATCCCTTTGATCCGACGCAGAATATATTTGGTGGCGTACGACATTTAAAGAAACTCCTGAAACTCTTTGACGGAGATTTAAAGCTTTCCCTGGCGGCATATAATGCCGGCAGGAGCAGTGTCCTCAAATATGGAGGCATTCCTCCCTATAAACAGACGGAGGAATATGTGGTAAAGGTCATGCATTATTTCAATCAGTACAAAAAGATTTCTAAGAGAAAAAGAAGTTAAATATAAAGAGGGAATAATGACTAGTAATCTATACAGTACGGCCAACTATTTGACAATGTCGAGAGTGATTATCATCCCTCTTATCATGCTGTTTCTTTTTTTTGACGGGAAAGCTCCTTCCTTTGTGGCCTCTTTATTGTTTATCATCGCCTCCATTACCGACTGGGCAGACGGTTACCTTGCCAGAAAACAACAGACGGTTTCATCTTTAGGGAAATTCCTGGACCCTCTGGCAGACAAACTTCTTGTAATGGCGACAATGATTATGCTGATCCCGCTGGAAAGGATTCCGGCCTGGATTGTGGTTCTCATATTGGCCAGGGAAATTGCCATTACAGGACTGAGAAGTATCGCCGCCAGTGAGGGGATAGTGATTGCGGCAAGCAAGCTGGGAAAATACAAAACGGGGTTTCAGATAGCGGCATTAATCGGGCTTACCATGCATTATGAATACTATGGTTTTGACTTCCACTTTTGGGGGGATATACTTCTTTGGTTTGCGCTTTTCTTTACTCTCTGGTCAGGGTGGGATTATATAAAACAATTTAAGAATTTAATTATTGAGAAGCCTGATTCTTCCGAATAATCAAATCGGGTTGAGGGGGTGAGCATCGAAGGTTAATCTCTACGTGCTCTTCTTTTTTTGCCCCGTCCCGTCTCTATTTTTTGTTTGACAATAATTCATTTTTTGGTATCATGTCTCATTCAAAAAGCGGGAATAGCTCAGTGGTAGAGCATCGCCTTGCCAAGGCGAGGGTCGCGGGTTCAAATCCCGTTTCCCGCTCCAGATAAGACAAAAAAGGCTTGCCATTGGCAAGCCTTTTTTCTTTGGATCACATTCATTCTGTCTTTGATATTATGAGAGGATGAACTCCTTACCTGCTTCCATGAGGTGATTCAGTTTCTGATCTGATTCCGCTTCACCATAGAGCCTGACAACAGGCTCCGTTCCCGACTCTCTCATTAGAAGCCAGCTTTTCTCATCTTCCATAATGAATTTGGTTCCATCGAGTCGGTTTATTCCCTTTATCTTCAAGCCGGCGAATGAATCTGGTGTTGAAGAGAGCTTGTCTTGAAATGCCTCTTTCTGGGGCAAGGTAAGTTTAATGTTTTCTCGTCTGGTGACAATAGTTCCCACCTGCTTATAAAGATCGTAAAGCAGTTCCTTTACTGATTTACCCTCTCGAGCAACCATTTCTGTAACCAGAAGACATGCAAGAATACCGTCTTTCTCGGGGATGTGTCCCTTGATTGAAAGCCCTGCACTTTCTTCCCCACCGATGACGATTTTATCTTTTGTAATAAGTTCGCCGATATACTTGAATCCAACAGGTGTCTCATGAACTTCAATGCCATGTTTTTTGGCCACCGCATCTATTAAGTGGGTTGTTGCGACAGACCTTGCCACACCTCCTTTCCACCCTTTTACCCGAATCAAGTAGTCGAGGAGAAGCGCGATGATCTGATTTGGCTCGATATAACTTCCATCGGAATCAATGATTCCAAAACGGTCGGCATCCAGATCGGTGGCAAGGCCCAGGCAGATATCTTCATCTTCGGCAACAAGATCAGAGATTTCCTTTATGTTTTCCTCTGCAGGCTCAGGTGGGTTCCCGCCAAAGTAGGGGTCGAGATAACCGTGAAGGGTTGTTACCTTGCATCCCGCTTCCAGAAGAACAGAATCCAGATAACCTCTTGATGTACCATAAAGAAAGTCGGTGGCAACTTTAATACCCGCTTTCTTGATAATTTTGAAATCAATCTTATTTTTTAACTCCCCCATATATTCATCTCTCGCATCGATTTCCTCGATCAAGTGACGATGGCGCCCTTCCTCAAAGGATAGTTCACTATAGGCAATCTCTCCCATCATCTGGTTTGCCAGTTCTTCGATTCTCTTTGTCGTTTCAGGAAGGGCAGGGCCTCCAGAGGCGGGTGAGAATTTGATGCCGTTATATTCTGATGGATTATGGCTTGCTGTAAAGTTGATTCCACCATTCAAGCCTTTCTTGATTATGTAATAGGCGATGACGGGGGTGGGTGTGTCCCTGTCACATAAAAAAGCCTTGATATTGTTTGCAGCAAGCACCATTGCCGCTTCTTGAGCAAATCTCTTCCCCATAAAACGGGTGTCATAGCCAATGATAACGCCCTTATTAGTTTCATTCTTCTCCTTTAGATAGTCAGAAATGGCCTGGCAGACAATTCTAACATTTTCCAAGGTGAATTCATCTGCCAGAATAGCTCTCCAGCCTGATGTGCCGAACTTTATTTTCGTCAAATTATCCTCCAGAAAGTAACAAGTCTATTATGTCTGAATTATAGTTGCGGGTGGGGTGACAGTCAAGGAGAAAGGTGTTTGAAAAATCTTTGAATAGAAATAAAATTATATCGCCCTTCCTGTCAACAGGCTGTTTAATTCATTTAAATCTTTTAAAACATTGCTTGCTGTAGTATATTTTGCTGGTCTAAAGTCCCTTGATTTGGCGGGAAAGTTCGCCTTATCGAAATCTAAGGTGAGGGGCAATGATGGAGAAAAAGAGGGCCGGATTAATAGCTGCTTTGCAGCATGTCTGTTCCCTCCTGTTGCGGTGATATGAAGAATAACGGGACACATGAAGATAGATTGAAGGATAGGCTTATTCCTCATGAAATACTGGAGGGACTTGATGCAAACTTTATTGGATCAAGTCTTCATCTCTTCGATGAGCTGGTTTCAACAAATTTAACTGCCCATGAAATGGCGGTATCCGGCGCGCAGGAGGGAACGGTTGTTCTTGCCGACAGCCAGAGTGAAGGAAGAGGGCGAAGGGGACGTTCCTGGTTTTCTCCGCCCGGTGATAATATTTATACTTCTGTCATTCTTCATCCTCCTGTTTCTCCTGAAAAAGCGCCACAATTGACATTGGTGGCGGCTGTTGCCCTAGCGGAAACAATCTCTTTCTTTTTGAATGAAGCGAGTCAAGCTGAGCCGGGACTTAAGGCAGAGATCAAGTGGCCCAACGATATCCTCATCGGCGGGAAAAAGTGTGCCGGTATCCTCACGGAAATGAAAGCCCATGCGGGAGAGGTGCAATATGTTGTGGTTGGGATTGGGATAAATGTGAATCTTGATTCTCAATATATGCCTGAAGAAATCTCGGCAATTGCCACATCTTTATCAAGTGCGACTGGCCGGGATTTTAAAAGGGGGCGTATTATTCAATCCCTTTACAGTAACATGGAAAATTGGTATAAGAGATACCTCGATAAAGGTTTCCCTTTCATAAGAGAACGTTGGAATAATCTATCCGCCGTGAATGGACACTATGTTAAGGCGGCATCTCCTTCCATTAAAAATGACGGTTACGAGGAAGGCCTTGCGCTGGGCATCAATGACAAGGGTGCACTTGAAATGAGAAAAAAGGATGGACGCATTATGGAAATTTCAGCCGGTGAAATCACTTTGGTTTCAGCAGGGTAATTAAGTGTTATTTGTAATAGATATTGGAAATACAAATATTGTCCTTGGTGTATATAAAGGGGATGATCTCTTTAAAAACTGGAGGATCGAAACAAAAAAAGGAAGAACTTCAGATGAATATGGCATCCTTGTAAGGGAACTTTTGACTTTTTCAAGCATTGACTCTGAAGAAATTAGTGATATTATTATCTCCTCTGTCGTCCCGCCGCTGGAAAGCACCATCATTGAGATGGCTGATAAGTATTTCAATATTAAGCCCCTCATGGTTGGACCGGGATTAAAAAGCGGTATCTCTATTCTCTATGAAAACCCGAAAGAGGTGGGTGCAGACAGAATAGTTAATGCTGTGGCTGCCCTGAAAAGGTATGGCGGGCCTCTCATTGTTGTCGATTTTGGCACAGCGACAACCTTTGACCTCATTACGGAAAAGGGAGAGTATGGTGGAGGTGTGATTGCTCCGGGTATCGGCATCTCTGTGGAAGCCTTGTTCCAAAGGGCTTCAAAGCTGACTCGCGTCGATCTTGTAAAGCCAAAAAACGTAATCGGCCGCAATACGGTTAACAGTATTCAGTCCGGCATCATCTTTGGTTATGTCGGTCTTGTTGACGGTATTGTGAAAAAAATGAAAGAGGAGTCCAGGGTGTCTGCCAGGGTTATTGCAACAGGCGGACATGCCGGTCTCATTGCTGAAGAATCCTCTGAAATTGATGAAGTTGTTGAAAACCTGACTCTGGAAGGATTGAAGATCATATACGAGACTAATAGAGGGACCATCGTTGATTAAGTTTCTTTTTAAGATGGTGATGGTGTTTTGTATTGCCATCGTTGCTGTGGTGTACCATAACACAGAATCTGGAAAACAGATGGAAGATAGGGTTGGCAAGGCATTGGAGTTTCGCGGCCTGAAAGAGCGGGGAAAGGCCCTTATAAGTAAAACAATCCATTTTATCTCTTTGGACGGCATGGATGATGACTCGGCAAGAGATAAGATGAAGAAAGTAAGGGTAAAAAAAGACAGCACCCCGTTGATGAAAAAAACTGCTGAATTAAAAGAAAGAATGCCGGAAGATGAACGGAAAAGAATTGAACAGATCATTGAAGAAGAGCGGTGAAGGAACTGATTTGTGTTGTCCCACCAAGTTGAGAAACAGTTCGTCTCTATCTTTATTGTTTTTGAACTTTATTGTTTGTCCCCTGTCAATAACAGTATATGGGGTCTCATAACGTGGAAGGACCCGATACCTACCTTGTAAAAAGGAGTCAGGACGGGGATAATAAATCCTTCGAACTGCTAATAATAAAATACCAGAGCCGTATTTTTAATGTTATCTTTAGAGTGGTTCGTGACAGAGATGCAGTAGAAGACCTGGCCCAGGAAACTTTTCTAAATGCATTCAAGTCTATAAAACGATTTAAAGGTGGATCGTCTTTTTATACTTGGATTTATCGTATTGCAGTCAATGTTAGCATCAATTATATTTCAAAAAGAAAAAAGGCCGTTTTTGTTGACGAAGGGGTGATGGAAACAGAGGCCGTTACTGATAGAGTGTCTACTGCCGGCGATTCCCCCGAGATGAGTATGCAGGGGCGGGAGTTTGCGACTGCCACTTCGAGGGCAATCGAAAAGATTCCCGCTGATATCCGGACGGCCATTATTTTAAGGGAATATGAGGGCCTTTCATATCAGGAGATTTCCGACGCTACTGATAGTCCCATCGGGACGGTAAGATCCAGGATCTTCAGGGGCAGAGCCATGTTGAAAGAGATGCTTCAGGATTATTTGTAAAATGGCAAAGTAGTAAAAAGCTTAAATGGGGATAAGATGAGTTGTAAGGATTATTGGGAAATGATCTCGGAAGAGATCGATGGTGAACTGGAAGAGAGCAAGTCGCTCTTTCTCATGCGTCACCTCGTAATTTGCAGCGATTGTTTTCAGCAATACAGGGATTCTCATCAGCTAAGGGGTTTTTTAATAGAGGAAAATCGTGAAGCCTCGGTCTTTGTCCCAGACGGTTTTTCTGCGAAGGTAATGGGTATTATTGAAAGTGGAGAGCCAGCCAGATCCCCGGTATTGATTCAGCCTGAAATAGAATCTTCTAATTCTATATCCCCTCCCTTCTCATTATGGAATATATTCCCCTTTTTATCAAAACCATCCATGCAGCTCTCCTTTGTCCTGTCCATCCTTCTTATTGCTTCTCTGACCCTGTTTTACGGAAGATCAGGTACGGATATTCCATCAAAACCTTTTCTTCTGGATGCAAAGGGATTGAAGGCCGAAAGTATGGAACAACAGCGTGCCGGCAGGGATGAAAATGAGGAAGACCTTGGTTATTATGTTTCAAGACATGAGGCAGCGGCCAGTAGCAGGCCGGCAAACATGACAATGGTCGGAAGAAACAGCAATCTATCTTATGTGACTTATAGTAGAGTTAAGTAGCCCTGACAATGTTTGCAAAGAATCTTAAACCTTCACTTACTTTTCTTGTTATTCTGTACATCTCTGTAATTTCCCCCACAAGAAGTTCAGCTTTCTCTGATGTCAAAAATGTTGACCATATCCTGGAAACCCTGTTAAAGGGTGACTATTATGTGTCGTACCAGGCAGAAGAGGTTGTCATCTTTTTTTCTAATAGCGAGCCGAAGATTGAAAGATATAAAGTGGGGAGATTAAAACCTCATAAGGTGAGAAGGGAAAAATATAATCTTGATGGCACTCTTGAAGAGGTCGTTGTCAATGATGAGGACTTGCAGATTATATCTTATCCTAAAAGAAAAATGGCCATCAAAACACCGCTTTCCAAGAGTAAGAAAGCAACAGATTCAAAAAAAGAGCTTATAGGCCTTATTAAAAACAACTATGATGTAAAATATGTGAATAATGATGAAGTGTCGGGCAGGAAAGCGCTTGTCATATCCATAGAGCCGAAAGAGATCGGCACAAGGCCAGCTTTCAGCGTGTGGTTTGACTCTGAAACGGGTCTTATCATGAAAACAGAAACTTTCGATACACATGGTCGTTTGTCTTATCTCAGCTCACTGCGGAATATCGTTATAAATCCTTCCTTTCCTCATGATTACTTTGATATAATGGTGCCCAGTGGAACAGTTGCCTATGAGCTTTCCGGGACAGTTGTTAAAATTTATAGTCCTGATAAAGTAAAAAAACATGGGGACTTTATTGAAAGACTTTCAGGCGGCTATGTGTTAAAAGAGGTGATGGAGGATGATAATGGCCAGCTTCAGCTCCTATACCATGATGGACTTAACAGCGTTTCAGTTTTCAGTGAGCAGTGGAGCAATGAAAGGTCTAGAATGCCGGGAAATGCTGAATCTGGTGCGGGTCAATTGCTTGAAAAGGTGAAGATCAACGGGTTTGAAGGGTTTTTTTGTCGCAGAGGCCCGGAAAATATAATGAGCTTTGTATCAGATAATCACCGTCTCACGGTTGTGGGAGAAGTTTCAAAACAGGGGCTGGTCAATATATCCATAGATTTAAAGAAAAGGAAGGTGAGAAGATGAAAAATAACAAATATTTGAAACGAAGCATAACTGTAATCATTGCGGCACTTCTATTCGGCGCAGGCATCCTGGTTTCATCCATGTGGGACGTTCCCGGTGAGGTGTCAGCCATATCATCACCAGTAGAAGCTAGGGGCGCTGCAATGGCAAGATCGGGCCTGCCTTATTTTGTTGATATGGTAAAAAGTAAAAAGCCGGCAGTCGTTAATATTTCAACGACAAAAGTGGTCAAACATGGAGATTTTGGCGGTGCACCCATGTCTCCATCTGATCCTTTCCGGGACTTTTTTGGCGATGATTTTTTCGACAAGTTTTTCGGTCAAATCCCCAAAAGAGAATTCAAATCTCAAAGTCTTGGCTCTGGTTTTGTCATTGATAAGGCGGGTTATATCCTGACCAACAACCATGTCGTGGAAAATGCTGATGAAATTGTAGTGAAGTTTTCCGATGGTAGAGAGTTTAAGGCAGAAATGATCGGGAGAGATTCAAGGACGGATGTGGCACTCATTAAGATTGAAGATCACAATGAACTGCCCATAGTTGAACTCGGCGATTCGGATAGCCTGGATGTGGGCGAGTGGGTCATCGCCATTGGTAATCCCTTTGGTGTGGGACAGACAGTTACCGCGGGGATTGTAAGCGCCAAGGGAAGAGATATTGGAGCCGGCCCCTATGATGATTTTATTCAGACTGATGCTTCAATTAATCCCGGTAATAGTGGTGGGCCTCTTTTTAATGTAAGTGGAGAGGTTGTGGGAATAAATACGGCTATCTTTTCGCCGTCTGGCGGTAATGTGGGTATCGGTTTTGCGACTCCCATCAATATGGTTAAAAGGCTGCTTCCTCAGCTTAAAAAAGAGGGGACCGTTACCAGAGGGTGGCTCGGTGTAATGATTCAGACCATAACAAAGGACCTTGCTAAAACATTGAAACTCCCTTCTGAAGAAGGTGCTCTGGTGGCCGATGTTGTGGAGAATAGCCCTGCTGAAAAGGCGGGTTTAAAACGGGGGGATGTTGTTATCCTTTTTGATGGTGAAAAAATAGGGAAGATGAAGGAGCTTTCTTCTGTTGTGGCTTCAACTCCTGTAGGAAAAACGGTTGAGGTCGAAGTTTTAAGAGAAGGGAAGAAAAAAACTTTAAAGGCAGAAATCGAGAAACTTGTGGAGGAAGAGCTCATTCAAAGTGAAGGAAAAACAGAAAACCTTGGGATGACAGTTCAGGAAATTACACCTGAAATTGCAAAACACCTCCATCAGGATTTGATGGGAGGTGTCTTCATTAGCAGGATTGAACGTGGTAGTGCTGCCGATAATGGAGGGCTTAAAAGAGGGGATGTGATTCTCGAGATCAACATGAAAGACATAAGGGGTATAGGCGACTATAAAAGGGAAGTTAAAAGGTTCAAAAAGGGTGATGCTGCGCTCTTTTTGATATCCAGAAATGGTAATACTTTTTATGCAACAGTAAAAATTGATTAACAAAGTAAACAAAGAGTCTGATGGCCGATAATAAAAAAGAAAATGCCGGCAGTAAAAAAAATGGGGGGAATAATAAACGAAGCTTGAAACCCCTGGTGATAGGTGTCATAGTTGTTGCAATCGGTTTTGCAATCGGTTTTGCCTTGATGGGCGGGACTGAAAACTACCCCACGGCTCGTGGTGGTGAAATGCGCAGCACCATGACTCCCGCTTATTTTTTTGGGAAAACAGCGAAGGCCTATGAGGCTGCAAAAGAAATACCTGAGGTGCTTGACGGCATTTATTGTTATTGTGATTGTCAGAAGAACCATGGTCACAAGAGTCTTCTTACCTGTTATGTGGACAGGCATGGCTCGCAATGCAGTGTCTGCATCAATGAGGCTCTTATGGCCCACGATCTGCACAAAAAGGGGTATAAAAAAAGCGAAATTGTAAAGAAAGTGAATGCCACTTTTGCAAGAAAATGAGAAACATTTTTTATTTTGTCGTTGAATAAGGAGAGATTTTGTGAAAAAAGTCTTCAGTAAAAAAAGTCTACTTGTCGTATTCTCATTGTTTCTGCTATTGGTCGGTTGTGATAAAGGTAAGGGGGAAAAAGCGACCGAAGACGTTCAGGAGTGGACTGGCAAAGGGGCTCAAACTGAAGAAAAGAGGATTGAGAGCCTGAAAGCGAGTCTTTATGAAAATCCTGATAATTTTGAGCTCTTGTCCGCCCTGGGAGACGCCTACTTTGAGTCGGCAAAATATAAAGAAGCTATAGCGGAGTACGATAAGGCCTTAAAAATTAATCCAAAAGACGCGGATTGTCTTAATGATAAAGGCCTGGCCTATTTCTACCTGGGTAATAGTGAGGCGGCGCTGGAGGTGATCGACAAAGCGATCAAAGTAGATCCCACATACAAACATGCATGGTTGAGCAAAGGTTACATGTTGTTATCCCTTGGGAAATATGTAGAAGCTGAAGTACCTTTTAAAAAAGTTAAAGAACTGGACCCCTTGGGGCCGTTGGGCGCGGATGCAGATAATTTCCTGGCCAAGATAGATGTCATAAAGGACCAGCAATGATGTCGGATCAGGGGATATCCGAAGATAGTCTGAATGATGTTGATGCTCCAAAACAGAGCAATCTCCCCAAAGTGCTTCTCCTTTCGGCCATTGTGGCTGTTCTTATTGTCACATTCGTTTTTTTGTGGGGCGGTAAAGATCAACTCCGGAAAGTTAGAGCCGGTTATGCAGCGCCTGATTTTACCTTTCGTGATTTAAGTTTCAAAGATGTGTCACTTTCCCAATATAAAGGGAAGATAGTCCTTTTGAACCTATGGTCTACAACCTGTCCTCCCTGTATCGATGAGGTTCCTTATTTTGAGAATCTTTATCAGAAAATGAAGGGAAATGAGGGATTTCAACTGCTCACTGTTGTGACAAACCGCGGAGAGGACGCAACAGTTGTCAAAACCTTTATGGATAAGCATGGCCTGCATTTTCCTGCACTTGTCGATACAAAGAAAGTTGTCTACAGTCGTTACAAGTTGACTGGCTGGCCTGAAACGTTTCTCATCGGCAAGGATGGTATAATCCTGGACAAATTTGTCGGCCCGAAAGAGTGGGACTCCCCCCAATTTATTGATAGACTGAATAAACTTACCAAAGGCTGATTATGAATAAATTGACTGTCACTCTGTTTCTTGCTTTTCTGCTTATACCTTCTTTGTCGGCCTGTAATTCAGGGACCGAAAAGGATAAGGTTGAAAGCGCAGATAAGGCTGATTGGGTTGCCCTTGACAAGGGAACGGTTGCAAAGGATTTTACTCTCCTGGATCTTAAGGGTAAGAAAGTTGCCTTGTCGGATTTCAAGGGCAAGACCGTTTTTTTGAATTTCTGGGCTACATGGTGTGCGCCCTGCCGTCATGAAATGCCTTCCATGGAGGCACTTTCGAAAAGGTATGACAAGAAAGATCTGATTATCCTTGCCGTCGCTACCGATCATCAGGGGAAAGAAATAGTGCAGCCCTTTGTTGATAAAAATGGTTACACCTTTCTTGTTCTCATTGATAGTACAAACAAAGTTTCGGATTCTTACGGTGTCTTCGCCTTGCCCACCACATTTATTATTGATCGAGATGGAAAAATAATAGAAATGGTTCCCGGTATGAGGGACTGGACAGATAAGGATATACTTGAGTCCTTGGATGAAATTATCGGAAAGGCGGATAAAGCCTAGTGGGTCATAGTAATGACATTTCCTTTCTCTTTGCCTTTGCGGCGGGTTTTCTTTCCTTCGTTTCCCCCTGCGTGTTTCCATTAATCCCCTCCTATGTGTCCTATATTACGGGCATATCCTTTGAAGATCTTCTTGAAGGAGGAGAAGAGAAAAATCTGACAAAGGTCTGTCTCTTAAATTCTATCGCATTCATTTTCGGTTTTACCCTCGTTTTTGTCTCTCTGGGCGCCTCATCTTCCTATATGGGTTCCTTTCTTCGTGATTATAAAGATATCATCTTGAAGGTGGGAGGTCTTCTTATCATCTTCTTCGGTTTCTTCGTCATGGGAGTGATCAAGTTAGACTTTATTAACAGGGATAAAAAAATTCATCTCCAGGAAAAACCGGCAGGCTACCTGGGCTCAGTTCTTGTGGGAATTGTCTTTGCCGCAGGCTGGACGCCATGTATTGGCCCTATCCTCGGGTCCATCCTTTCCGTGGCCGCTTCCGAAGGTTCACTCCTTTTCGGGGTGGAACTGCTCCTGGTCTATTCTCTTGGTCTCGGCTTGCCCTTTCTTATAACTTCGCTGGCCCTTAATAGCTTTATACACCATATGCCTAAGGTGACAAGGCATATGAGGATCATTACGATTATAAGCGGAATGGTCCTTATACTTATCGGACTACTTCTTCTGACGGACCGCTTTACAGTCCTTTCCAGCTGGTTCCAGTCCGTTGGCATTGGCTGGGATGTTGACGTCGAAAAAATCATGCCTAAATGATATAGCGCTTTAAGCCATGGCATTTCGGGACAAGCTGAGAACTCTTATGACTCCCTGGGACAAGCTCCTCATAGTCATCCTCCTGATCCTTAGCCTCGCCAGTTATGTTACCATCCGATCTTTATTCCCTCACGATACTGATAAAGTTGCCTTAATAGAGCTTAATGGAAAAGAGGTGATGAGACTTTCTCTTGATCCCAAAATACCTCCGAGACAGCGTAGCTTAAAACTGGACAAAGGGGAGGCTGTCTTTGATGTGTCCCGTGGAAAGATCCGTATTTTGCCTATGGATGACAAACTTTGTGCCAAGCATATCTGTTCAAAAACGGGATGGATAGAAAAACCGTGGCAAATGATCGTTTGTCTACCCAATAAGATCTCTGTAAGAATTATCGGCAGGAAAAAAGACGGAGAGGTCGACTTGATTACAAAATAAGTTTACCTGAGAAGCTCAGCTCTCAAGGTTAATTGTTAAATGGAATGAGTCATGATCGTATTTGTTAATGATGAATTCTATTTGGGTGTCAGCGCCTTAACCAACTATTTAAAGATCCAATATTTTTCATTGAAATCTTTGCCACCTTTTTGATATGGTTAACGTGCCCTATAATAATGTTTCAAATTTTGGAATTAATATGTCCTTGATGGCCATATTTCCAAAAATGCTTTATTGTCAGCCTGTTTTAGTCGATAAACACCTTCTTTGTATCCAGTTATTGTAGTTCGTAATGTTAATTCCGGTCCGTTGTCAGGTCTGACTATACAGCTGGAGATAGGAACGTCTATCCATGAATGAATCCTTTTTTGCTGTAAGCGAAGAGTTTTTTGATGTAACACCCAATTCAAGCTGTTTTGTCATAAGCAATAAGATTAATGAGGCGCTGGCAGTCTATTGTACGGCATTGAACACTGATTTTGAATTTTTTTCTGGCAGTAATAATCGTGAACAATCCGGTCCGGTGGGGTATAAATTTCTTATAAGATTTTCAGCGGGCTGTACTTTGATGCCGGGGTTGGTACGAGTGATCAGTATCGTGATGTTCCAGATACGGTGACGGTTGTGGGGCTCTGTGGTGGTGCGGTTATCCCGGTTCGAATACTTCGGTGGTAGAGGTTTATTAACTTTTAAAGGTACAATGCGAACAGCTTGATAATCAACCCTGCTTCATGCTTCGACAGGCTCACCATGACGGAGGAAATAAGCACTAATATAAAACTGTCACCCTGAGCCGGTCGAAGGGTGGCTTCGATTAAAGGAGTTGAGTCTTATGAAAAGAGTTTTGGTAATCCTTGCGCCGGGTTTTGAAGAGGTTGAAGCCTTCGGGCCAGTTGATATCCTGCGTCGGGCCGGTGCAGACGTTTTGACAGCCGGTACAGTAGACGGTGTTATTGTAGGAAGAAATGATATTAAAGTGCTTGCCGATGAATCGCTGGATCGTGCTGTTGAAGATGACTTTGACATAATTATCCTCCCCGGTGGCGCCGTCGGGACGGAAAACCTTAAGGTCGATGAAAGGGTGACGCGCATTGTTGAGCATCATTACAGTGAAGGAAAATATGTGGCCGCCATATGCGCCGCACCAACGGTGCTTTCGAATCTGGGTATAACGGCAGGGAAGAAGGTGACAAGTCATCCTTCTGTTATCAATGAGCTGGTTCATGAAAAGTACAGCGAGGAGAGGGTGGTGGTTGACGGCAACATCATTACAAGTCGCGGGCCGGGTACAGCCCTTGAGTTTGCTTTTAAGCTTGTTGAGCTTCTTTTCGGCAAGGAGAAGGTAGAAGAGATCAATGCCGGGGTGCTGGCGAAGTTGTAGGTGCTAACCGCAGAGACGCAGAGAACGCAAAGGGCAAAAGAAGCTTATCTCTTGCCTTGTATGGAAACAGAACAAGCAGGGCTGAAGCCCTGCCCTACATTGGAAATATATGAGTTGGTTTTTTTTGTAGGGCAATCCTTCAGGTTTGCTAATACCGGGCAATGCTAGAAAGAGGACACCTCAAAGGCATTCTGTATCAGTTGCGCCTGCCATTTTTCACCATCCATATAGAGAGATAAAACATCAAAACGGAGGGCCTTGTTTTTTACCTTTTTACTTCCAAGATAATACAGTGCTGTTTTTTGAATTTGCCGTTGTTTTCGATGGTTGACAGCTTCAAAGGGTGAGCCATAGCAGATACTTTGGCGAGTTTTGACTTCGATAAATACAATGGTTTTCCCATCCAGTGCAATGATATCGATTTCACCGACAGGTGTGTTGTAGTTTTGCTCCTTTATCTTGTAGCCCTGCTTTTTTAGATATTTGACAGCAAAAAGCTCGCCCTCCTTACCAAGAGAAAGCCTCTCAACCGTCATTTGACATACTCCTTAACGCCGGAAAAACTTTTTCTGTGAATAGGAGAGGGCCCGTGTTTTATGATCGCCTCCATATGTGACTTTGCGCCGTAACCTTTGTGCGAGGAAAATCCGTATTGGGGGTATTTCCTGTCGTATTCTACCATGAGACGGTCACGTGTGACCTTTGCGATGATAGAGGCTGCGGCAATGGAGTAGGAGAGTGAATCGCCCTTTTTGATCGTTTCCAGTGGAATGTTTGTGTTAATGGGAGAGATGCCGTCAATGAGAAGATAATGGGGGAGGGGAGAAAGTTCTTCCACCGCTTTTTTCATGGCGAGAAGAGTAGCCTGAAGAATATTGATGCTGTCTATTTTATCGTTGTCAACAATAGCTGTCCCGATTGCCAGGGCCTTTTCCCTGATTTCATCAAAGAGAAAATCCCGCTTCGAGGGTGAAACCTTTTTTGAGTCTGTTAGCCCATCAATCTCAACATCTATGGGCAGGATGACTGCTGAGGCAACAACCGGGCCTGCCAGGGGGCCTCTTCCGGCTTCATCAATGCCGGCGATTAATTGGTAGCCTCTTTCCCTGTTTTTTTTTTCAAAAAAAAAGAGGTCTCTCTTTTCATTATCTGTAAAGAGAGACCTCTGTATGTTTTTTTCTTTCATTCGTTAAAATCAGGAATTCAATTTGGCTACCATGTTCTTTTTTCCTTGATCCTTGCTGCTTTTCCTGTCCTGTCTCTGAGATAGTAAAGACGCGATCTTCTGACTTTGCCCACTGTTAAAACTTCAATCTTGTTGACAAGAGGAGAGTGGAGTAGGAATGTTCTTTCAACACCAACACCGGAAGCCATTTTTCTGACCGTAAAGTTTGCACGGTTTCCACCGTTTTGTCTTTTGATCACTACGCCTTCGAAAACCTGGATTCGCTCCTTTTCACCTTCCCTGATTTTCACATGGACACGCAACTTGTCACCCGCTTTAAAATCAGGAACGTCATTTTCATTCTTGAGCTGCTCCTGCTCTAACTTGTCAATAATATTCATCTTGCTTCTCCTTTAATAAACGAAAGGTAACATCTTTCGATGATCTTGAAAATTTGAATCACATACATTAACCTAAAATGGAAAAAAACTCAACATTTTTTTAGTGCCCGAGAAGTAATATCCTGTGATTTTCCGGCAGAATATTACTTCGTGAAGGCACTTACACCGCTCAAGGGGGTCTTGTGCCCTGTGGATATACTGAAAATAGTCCGGTTCATTCGGGTTAGCAGTATTCTTTTGATAAAAGCCTGTCAATTATTATGGCAGCCGCTGCTCTGACGGAAAGATGGTTGTAATCCCAAGCACATCTGACAGGTTCCATAATGTAGTCAGATTTTCTCAAAACTGTTTCGGCCATTCCCCATCCTGTACCAAAGAGGATAAGGTAGGCTGTTTGGCTGTCTGACAGTATTTGACGGGCCATTTTGAAGGATATTCGCCGATCTTCAAGAGAATCGCTAATAGAGGCTGTGGTAGCTAGCAGTGTAGGAGCTGTCCCGTGTCGTTTCTTTATAATGTCAATGGTCTCATCCAGACTGTCTGTTATCTCAACGAGCTGTAAGGCCTTGCCTCGCTCATAATTATAGCGCGAGCCGTGCCCTTCAAGCCAATGGCGTGTAATGCTTTTTGCAAGGGTCTGTTGCTCTTTGTCGGGATTGATGATGAAATAGCCGTCAAGGTTGTATGATCTTGCTGTCCTGGCGATGTCATGAATGTCGAGGTTGGTAATGGCTGAGGTAACAAGCTCGCGATTTTTATTGTAGACAGGGTGGTGTAGAAGGCCGATATAGATGGGCGATGACTTACTGGTTTCAGCCATCTGACTTCACAGGCTTTACTTTTTGATGGACAGAACTTTGTGCCTCTTCCTTTTGAATATCTTCCAGATATCCTTTGTCTTCACCTGAAAATTCGAGTTTTTCAATGATATCCGGTCTCGTTTTAAGTGTTTTTCTGATCGCTTCTTTTCTTCGCCATTGCCGGATTTTTTCATGATTTCCGGAAAGAAGGCGGGAAGGAACTTCTTCACCCCTAAACTCTGTCGGCCTGGTGTAATGAGGGTACTCCAGAATATCCCATGAAAATGATTCTTCTTCAGTAGAGTCATGGCTGCCCAGAACGTCGGGAATAAGCCTGGCCACGGAATCTATAATTGCAAGTGCCGCCACTTCTCCCCCGGTCATGACAAAGTCGCCTAAAGAAATGACTTCATCCACATAGGAGGCCACCCTTTCATCAATTCCTTCGTATCTGCCGCAGATAAAAATGAGGTGTTTTTTAAAGGAGAGTTTCTTGGCTTCTGGTTGATTAAAGGGTTTGCCCTGAGGTGAGAGCAAAATGACAGTGCTCTCTTCCTTTCTCAGAGATTCAATGGCTTCAACAATGGGCTCCACCTTCATCACCATACCGCTGCCTCCGCCGTAAGGCGTATCATCGACAACGCGATGTTTGTCGTGAGTGAAATCTCTCAGGTTATGGAGTCTTACCTCGATGATACCTTTATCGATGGCTCGTTTTATGATTGATTCATTGAGGGGGGATTCGAATATTCCAGGAAAGAGGGTGATAACGTCAAATATCATTAGAGGTACCCATTATTCTTCAAGCAAGCCTTCAAGAGGTTCTATGATAACCTTTTTCTCTTCAAGGTTTACCTCCCTTACAATATCTTTTATGGCGGGAATGAGGTGTTCCTTTTTCCCCTTTCGCACCACGAGGACATCATAGTCTCCGGTGGGCATGATGTTTTTGATGGTGCCTAGGTTTGATCCCTGAATGGTAAAAACATTGAGGCCTAAAAGGTCTTGCTGGTAATATTCGCCTTCCTCCGGTTCCTCAAGTTCATTGCAGTCTATAAAAAGTTCGAGGCCTCTTAATTCCTCTGCTCTGTTAACGTCCTCTATCCCTTCCAGGCCCAGAATGATAAGCCCTTTGCCGGGTGAGACTTTATTGATATGCAGCGCTTCAATTGTTCCGTCGCCCTTTTTCAGGTAGATGGCCTTTAGATTGTCATAGGTATTGATAGACTCCGCATATGACATGACCTTCACATATCCCTTGAGACCATGAGGCTTGACTATTATCCCGATGAGTAGAAGATTCTCAGGCAAAACGATAGTCTATTCTACAATTTTAAGAAGGGATTGTTTGCCCGCCCTTGTTGAGGCGGCGCTCAGAATCGCCCGCATCGACTTGGCGGTCCTGCCGTTTTTGCCGATCACCTTACCCAGGTCCTCTTGAGCAACATGAAGTTCCAGAATGGAGCCCTTGGCATCTTCTGTCTCTTCTATTCTAACCTCATCGGGATTGTTGACCAGCGATTTCGCCATATATTCTATTAAGTCTTTAAACATGAATACGTCCTTCTGCCCAATTGATTCGATGGGTGTCAAGCCTTGGAGGCCTGTTGAAACTTCTCAATAATACCACTTCTTTTAAGAATTGACTTTGCCGTGCTTGTAGGTGTCGCGCCTTCTCCAAGCCACTTTAAGGTCCTTTCTTCATCAAGTGTGATGGCGGCAGGATCTACATTAGGATCATAGGTCCCCAGTTTTTCTATGAATCTTCCCCCTCTTGGCGCCTCTGAGTCAGCAACAACTACTCTGTAGAAAGGCAATTTGTGTCTACCCATTCTGGCAAGCCTGATTTTTACAGCCATACTATTTTCTCCCTTATCAGTTTAGTTTTTTATATTACCTAAATCCTGCAAGTAATTCGGGATTCGTCTGTCGATTCAGCCTATGTGCCTGAATCGACAGACTCGGTCCTCGAACCACTTGCAGAATTTAGGTGTTAAAATGGCAACATGCCGCTTCGTTTCAGTCCTTTTAATCCACCTTTGGAAAACTTTTTCATCATTTTTTGCGTCATTTGAAAGTTTTTCAGCAGTTTGTTGACGTCCTGAACCTGAGTGCCGCTCCCTGCAGAAATCCTTAAGCGTCTGCTTCCGTTTATGAGGGCAGGTTTTCTTTTTTCTTCCTTTGTCATTGAGCTTATGATGGCTTCAATCTTTTTAAGCTCTCCCTCGTCGGCCTGAGGCAGGCCCTTTTGTTTTAATGCACCCATTCCCGGAATCATGTCGAGGATCTGGCTCATGGAACCCATTTTCTTTATTGACTGAATCTGTTTTCTGAAATCGTCAAGGTCGAAGGATTTATTCTTGATCTTCTTGTGGAGTTCGTCAACGTCTTCCCCTTCAAAGGCGCTTTCAGCCTTTTCGATGAGAGACAGCACGTCACCCATGTCAAGAATTCTGGACGCCATCCTGTCAGGATGAAAGGGCTCCAGTGCATCGGCCTTTTCTCCCGTTCCAACAAACTTTATCGATTTTCCCGTGACAGCCTTGATGGAAAGGGCGGCCCCACCCCGTGCATCACCGTCAAGCTTGGTGAGGATAACACCGGTCAGATCAAGTGACTTGTCAAACGCCTGTGCAACATTGACGGCCTCCTGGCCTGTCATTGCGTCGGCAATGAGGAGGATTTCCTGCGGGTTGATAATGCTTTTGATGTCATGAAGCTCTTTCATGAGAACTTCATCTATCTGCAGTCTTCCGGCGCTGTCTATAATGATCAGGTCATAGGTGTTTATCCTGGCATGTTCCATTGCTCCCCCACATATCTCAAGGGGAGATTTACTGGGATC
Source organism: Pseudomonadota bacterium (assembly GCA_015222555.1). Taxonomy (GTDB): domain Bacteria; phylum Desulfobacterota; class JADFVX01; order JADFVX01; family JADFVX01; genus JADFVM01. Next base: position 1,435 of record JADFVM010000078.1, on the reverse strand, counting down.
ACTGTCATAAACATCGATTTCAAGGTCGCTTCCCAGCTTTTTCAATTGCGTGATAGCCGCCGGTCTGTATGTATCTGCAGGAACAAGGAGGACCTTTTTTTTCGATTCCTTGAGCATGCGGGCAAGCTTTGACGATGTTGTCGTCTTACCTGAACCCTGAAGCCCTACCAAAAGTAAGGCCACAGGCGGGCGGACGCTGAGATTAAGCTCTGAAATCTCTCCACCCAGGAGTGCTGTTAGTTGGTTCTGGACAATCTTGATGACCTGTTGCGCAGGTGTGAGGCTATCAAGAACCTCATTGCCGATAGCTTTTTCTCTGATGGAGGCAACAAAGTCTTTTGCGACTGTGAAGTTAACATCTGCTTCAAGCAGGGCCATCCGGATTTCTTTCAGGACCAGATCGATGTCCTTCTCCGTCAGCTTGCCCCGACCCTTCAGGTTTTTAAAGACATTACTTAATTTTGTATTCAGTCCTTCAAACATAGTCCCTTCTGCCTTTAGAAAATCCTCTATCTTATTGTAATTTTGGCTGAAATGTCAAGTGAATTGTCTCTCCGGCCCATAGATTAAGTGCTTTGTTGTTCCGGCTATGAAAAAATTTCATATTCTGCTTGAAAGTATGTCTGTATATGGTAAACTACACCCGCTTTTAAAATGGGTCATCGTCAATAAATATCATCAATTGAAGGGTTGTTATGCGTTGCATTATCCTCTTTGCAAAAGCGCCTGTACCAGGTGAGGTGAAGACGAGGCTTTCGCCTCATCTGTCACCTGAAGATGCTGCCCTGGTGCAGGAAGCCTTTATCTTTGATACACTTGCCACACTTCAAAGCTGTAAAGGGGTTGATCTTTATATCGCCTGCCATCCCTCGGCAAAACATCCCTTCTATGAGGAAGCGCAAAAGAGATTTACCCTAACCCTGATAGGTCAGGGTGCAGGCCATCTTGGTGATCGAATGAAACGAGTCATTTCTCAATTGAAATCTGCAGGCTATGATGAAATAGTTGTTCTGGGCAGCGATTCACCTTCTATACCTGTTAAGATGATTGATGATAGTTTTGAAAGGCTGAAAAAAAGTGATCTTGTCATCGGCCCCAGCATAGACGGAGGTTACTATCTTATCGGATTTTCAGGAGAGCTTCCCCCCATTTTCGACGGTATTAACTGGGGGACTGAATCGGTATTTAGCGAAACGATGGAGAGGCTGAAGGACTCGGATATTGATTGTTCGGTCCTCCCCTACTGGTACGATGTGGATACCATAAAAGAACTTCGCTTCCTGGAAATTCATCTGGCGTCACTTGAAAAAGAGGTCTGTAGAGAAACGAGAAAAGTTTTTAATGAGTCATATAAATCCCCGTCCTTTGGGTGGGGTCAGAGTTAAGCGGCTATGCCATAAGATTTCTTCTTTTCTTTGGCGGCCAAAGAAGAAGA
>JADFVM010000077.1 GCA_015222555.1 Pseudomonadota bacterium | reverse complement strand
GGTTATGCCGAGGTTGGATCCGATAAAGTTACAATCCTTGCAGAAACGGCGGAGTTGTCAAAAGATATTGATGTGGAACGGGCCAACAGGGCTCTGGCTAATGCACAGGAGACGCTCAAAGGCCTTTCCCCGGATGATAAAAAGTACAGTGACACAGAATCTGCCATTGAAAGAGCTACAGTAAGGCTGGAAACAGCTAAAAAATAGATTTACTACTTCTTCGGCACAGCTTTAATCTTTGCCTGGCCATTTTCGGTAACCACCCTATAGTCCACTGTACTGCATTTATACTTTGATTTTATCGCCTCAGTCTGTTTCTTTATTATATTCTCGATGGTTGTTACCTTAATACCGTCGATTTTTTCATTCAAAGATGTTTTTGCAGAAATGTAATCTTTAAACAGCTTTTCAGCCTGAGTCCCATCCTCTTTTCCCTTCTTTATGGCAGCCGGAGCAAATCCAGAACCGCGTTTAAAGGTGCCCTCATCTATCTGTCTCATGTGCCTTTTCCACAGGTTGTCGTATGAGGTGTATCGTCCAACAAGAGACTTGTATTTAAAGGCTAAGGCGGTATTGTTGATTTGTATGGTACTGTATTTTCGTATAAATCTCTTAACTTCTTCTTGAGGTTTAAAAGGCGGGATCTTTATTATACCCGCGAAATACTGGTCATATTCGACCTTAAGTCTCTGCAGCTTTAATTCGAGCAGCAAAATATCTTCGTGTACACCCATAGCGAGAAAGATAGCAAAGGATTAACTTAAAGTAAAGAGAGATTGTGTCTTTTTAGGGGAAGTCATAATCCTTAATGGAAGAGATGCATCATCACTTGACCAGCTTCTTTTGAATTTTCTGGATATCTTCCCATACCTGACGTTTCATATCCGGATTCCTCAGGAGGTAGGCCGGGTGATAGGTCGGCATGAGGGGGATGCCGTGATAGTCATGAAAACGGCCCCTCAATGTTGATATGGGTGCCTCTGTTTTGAGGAGTGTTTGGGCGGCAAACTTCCCCAGAGCGCAGATTACCTTTGGTTGTATCGCTTCCACCTGCTTTAACAGAAAGGGCTCACAAGACTCTATTTCCTCGGGCAGGGGGTTCCTGTTTTCCGGTGGGCGGCACTTTATTACATTACAAATGTAAACATCTTCCCGGCTAAGATCTATGGCCTGAATAATTCGTGTCAGTAGCTGTCCTGCCTTCCCCACGAACGGCTCGCCTTTAATGTCTTCATCCCTCCCAGGCGCTTCACCGACAAAAACGATGTCTGCATCAGGATTGCCAGTACCAAAAACAAGGGTTGTTCTGGTCCGGCCAAGACGGCACCGTTGGCAGTCTCCCAACTCTGCTCTGATTTGCTCAAGTGTTGTTACAGATGCTTCTGGGCGTTCTCCCACTGCCATTGCTTCTCTTGGAGTTGAGGCGCTAATGGCATTATCCTGAATCACTTGAGATCTGCCGGCTACATATGAAATGCCGGAGGTCTTCATTAGTTCAAGGTAACCGCTTAGCTGTTGTTGCAACTCTTTTCTATTCATGTGTTATAGTTTGATACATTGATTTATTTACGTTATTTTAACATTGAATGCGCCTTATTGGAAGGGAGAAGGTTCCGTTTTAATGTGGACCTTTCTGCCT
>JADFVM010000076.1 GCA_015222555.1 Pseudomonadota bacterium | reverse complement strand
AGATAAAAAGCCTGCTCCGGCAGATCATCATGCTTGCCTTCCAGAATCTCTTTAAAGCCTCTAATGGTATCTTTCAGGTGCACATATTTACCCGGTGAACCGGTAAACACTTCTGCAACAAAGAATGGCTGCGAGAGGAACCGCTGAATCTTTCTTGCCCTGCCAACGGCCAGCCTGTCATCCTCTGAAAGCTCATCCATACCAAGGATGGCGATAATATCCTGAAGATCCTTATATCTCTGCAGAACTGTTTGCACACTCCTGGCCACACCGTAATGTTCATCCCCTACAATCTGAGGATCGAGGATTCTTGAAGTTGAGTCAAGCGGATCAACGGCAGGGTAGATACCAAGCTCGGCAATTTGCCTGGAAAGAACAGTCGTTGCGTCCAGATGAGCAAAGGTTGTGGCAGGAGCAGGGTCCGTCAGGTCATCGGCAGGCACATAAACGGCCTGTACTGAAGTGATAGAGCCCTTCTTTGTTGTTGTAATTCTCTCCTGCAGTGCGCCCATCTCTGTAGCCAGTGTAGGTTGATATCCAACAGCTGAAGGGATACGCCCGAGAAGAGCAGAGACCTCTGAACCGGCCTGTGTAAATCGGAAGATATTATCAATAAAAAGAAGAACGTCCTGACCTTCTTCATCTCTGAAATATTCGGCCACAGTAAGGGCTGAGAGAGCAACCCTTGCACGGGCGCCGGGCGGTTCATTCATCTGACCGTAAACGAGACAGGTTTTATCAATAACGCCAGACTCTGACATTTCCATATATAAGTCGTTACCTTCTCTTGTCCTTTCACCAACACCGCCAAAAACGGAATAACCACCATGCTGCGTGGCAATGTTATTGATCAACTCCATAATAAGAACAGTTTTTCCGACACCCGCACCTCCAAAGAGTCCGATCTTTCCACCTTTGGAGTAAGGTGCAAGAAGGTCAACAACCTTGATACCTGTCTCAAGGGCTTCAACTTCTGTGCTCTGTTCATCAAAGGCTGGCGCTTCTCTATGAATGGGGTAAAATACATCCGTCTCAATAGGAGGTTTTTCATCAACAGGCTCTCCAATAACATTCAGGATTCTGCCCAAAGTATTCTTACCGACAGGCATCATAATCTGATTCCCTGTATCAACGGCCTTCATTCCCCTTACGAGACCTTCCGACGAGTCCATGGCAATGCATTTGACTATATTATCACCCAGATGTTGAGCAACCTCAACGACAAGATTACCCTCTTTATCATTGATACTGGGATTTGAAATCTTCAATGCATTGAGGATTGGAGGAAGTTTACCCTTCTCAAACTCAACGTCTACGACAGGTCCGATAACCTGTACTATTTTACCTTCATTCATTCCGATTACCTCATCTTACAATTTTTTATCAAACTGTTTTCCACAAAAGGCGAATAAAGCATGGTGGCTCTGAGACCGTTATTTTACGGTTGACACGACACTAGACCGCTTGTGCACCGTTAATAATGTCCATGAGTTCCGTCGTAATGGCTGCCTGTCTTGCTCTGTTATACTGAACCGTGAGGTTTCCGATCATCTCGCTCGCGTTCTTACTTGCAGAATCCATGGCTGACATCCTCGCGCCATGTTCACTTGCTGCTGTTTCAAGGATGGCTTTATAAATCTGCGAACTAATATATTTCGGTATAAGTCCTTCCAATATAGCTTCCGGGTCCGGTTCATAAATAACGTCTACCGTCTCAGGCGATTCTTTACCCTCTTCAGGGACAACTGGCAGGAGTTTCTCCACTGTAGGGATCTGTGTCATGGCAGACTTAAAATGTCCGGAAACAAGATAAACCTCATCATAGTCACCGGCAGTATAGGCAGCAATAATATCATCACTTATTTCTTTTGCCAGGGCATAACCTGACTTGTCGACAGAGGCTTGATAAAAACCTGCTATCTCTGCATTTCTTCTGTTGAAATGATCCCTTCCCTTTTTTCCGTAAAAAAGCATTGTCCTGTCTTTACCGGTGCAGCTTTCAGCTGAAAATGCTTCTGCTTTCTTTATCAAATTGGCATTGAAACCGCCGCATAGCCCGCGATCAGAAGTAAAGAGAATGACGGCCACTTTTTTTGACGCCCTCACCTCAAGAAGAGGATGATTTAAAGATTCTGCACCTTCCGACAGGCTCGCAAGAAGAGCCTGCATTTTTTCTGCGTAAGGCCGTGCGGCGACAATACTTACCTGCGCTCGCCTGAGTTTGGCAGCAGAGACCATCTTCATAGCTTTGGTAATCTGACTCGTGTTCTTTAAAGAGCCGATTCTTTTCTTAATATCTTTAAGATTAGCCATTATACCCTAGTCCCGAGTTATTCAGTAAAGTGGCCTTTAAATTCATCAAGTGCCTTGTTGAGCACGCTCTTTATGTCATCATCGAACTGTTTTTTTGCCTTCAGATCTTTAACAAGATCTGCATATTTACTTTCGAGGAATAAAAAAAGCTCCTCTTCATATCTTCCCAGCACTTCTGTGGGATAATCATCACAATAACCGTTAGTTGCTGCATAGATGATTAATACCTGCCTCTCTACAGGGAAGGGGGTATACTGCCCCTGCTTAAGCATTTCCACAAGGACCTTTCCTCTGGCAAGCTGTTTTTGCGTTGCCGCATCCAGGTCGCTTCCAAACTGGGCAAAGGCCGCCAGTTCTCTAAACTGGGCAAGTTCAAGTCTTAGCGTACCGGCAACCTGCTTCATCGCCTTGATCTGTGCTGAACCACCAACCCTGGAAACAGACAAACCAACATTAACAGCCGGCCGGATACCGGAGTTGAAGAGGTCTGTTTCGAGGAATATCTGTCCATCTGTAATAGAGATAACATTTGTGGGAATATAGGCGGAAACGTCACCGGCCTGTGTCTCAATAATAGGTAATGCCGTAAGCGATCCACCACCATTGATATCGCTTAATTTGGCGGCACGCTCAAGCAACCTTGAGTGAACATAAAATACATCACCGGGAAAGGCCTCCCTTCCTGGTGGTCTTCGGAGAAGTAGTGACAACTGCCTGTAGGCAACTGACTGCTTTGAAAGGTCATCATAAACGATTAATGCATGTTTTCCGTTATCCCTGTAAAACTCTCCCATTGTCACACCTGCATAGGGAGACAAATACTGCATGGGACAGGGATCACTGGCTGTTGCAGCAACAACGATAGTATACTCCATTGCGCCTTTGCTTTTAAGCTTTTCAACGACCTGGGCAACGGTGGACCGTTTCTGGCCGATGGCGACATAAATACAGACAACATCCTGCCCCTTCTGATTTATAATGGTATCAATGGCAACGGCCGTTTTACCCGTCTGCCTGTCACCGATAATAAGCTCTCTTTGCCCTCGCCCGATGGGAATCATGGAATCAATCGCCTTAAGACCGGTCTGGAGAGGCTCATGAACAGATTTTCTAACAATGATTCCGGGCGCCTTAACTTCCACTCGCCTTGAGTGTTCACTTTCTATGGGCCCTGCACCATCAATGGGACGACCCAGCGCATCAACAACACGGCCGAGAAGAGCATCACCGACAGGCACTTCAACGATCTGCCCCGTCCTCTTAACGGTATCACCTTCTTTAATATGTTTATCTTCACCGAAAAGAACGGCGCCCACAACAGCCTGCTCCAGGTTAAGAACCATCCCCTTAACGTCGCCGGGGAACTCCAGAAGCTCACCTGCCATGGCATTATCGAGTCCGTGGAGTCTGGCAACACCGTCACCGACAGACAAAACAGTACCTGTCTCACTGACCTCCACTTTTTTCTCGTAGTCCTTGATCTGCTTCTTGATTATCGAACTGATCTCATCGGCCTTAATTTCCATCTGCCAATCATCCTCTCATTATATTTTTTTTGATATTCCCGATCTGGGTTCTGAGGCTTCCGTCATAAATAACGCTTCCCACTCTCGCAACAACTCCGCCAAGGAGTGAAGGGTCCACCGTCACATCCATTACAATATCTTTACCCGTTGATTTTTCAAGCCCTTTTTGTATCTCCTCGACTTCAACCTTACTTGCCTCTTTGGGCAAAATAATCTCAGCCCTAATACGGCCCACCTTGGCATCAAAATGCCGTTGAAATGCCTCGTTAATCAACTTAAGCGCACCTATCCTTTTCTTTTCCACAAGAATCTTCAGGAAGTTATTCAGCGTTTTGTTAAGCTTGAGTTTTTTACTAAACTCATCAAGCAGTGCAAGTTTATCGTCAAGGTTTAGTGAAGGATTGACAAGCGACCTTTTAAGTTCACTATCTTCAATGAGAGTGCTGAAGCGCTCAAGTTCATCCCTCACCTGTTCATGAGTTTTCTCTTCCAGGACGAGCTCCAGCAATGCATCGGCATAACGGCTGGCTAGAACATCTCCAGTCAATTTATACTCCTTAAACCATCAAGATATTCTGATACCAGTCTTTTCTGGTCGTCTTCTTTAACTTCTCCCTTAAGGACTTCCTCAGCCAGGGCCAGCGCCGCTTCCGCAGTTTGCTCCTTAATGGCAGCAATAGCTTTCTTTAATTCCTGTTCAGTAGAGAATTGTGCCTGAATCCTTATTTTCTCGGCCGCCGCCTCAGCCGCTTCGATCATGCGGTCTCTTTCAACCTCGCCTTCTCTAATAAAGGTACCTTCAATCTCCCTGAACTCATCTTCCAGGTTTTCTATCTTTTTAAGGCATTCACGGGTCTTTCTTTCAGCCTCTTCCTTTGCCTGCTCTGCATCTTCAAGGTCTTTTCTAATCCCCTCAATTCTACCGTTCAGAAAGTTCCTTACCGGCTTTGCAGCAGCAACATAGATAATGCCCGCGAATACAACAAAATTCAGAACGCGCCAACCCAGGTCGGCCAGTTGGTTTCCGCCGTGACCTTCAGCCGACTCTCCTCCTGAGGCAAGAAGAAATTCGGGAAATAAAAGCGCCGCCAGTATTATGGCGCCCCATAAAACCGCTTTCATTCTAACTGTCACAGGGACCTTCCCAAGGCTTTTTGAGCGATATCTCTTCCCATTTCCCTACCCATGTCCTGCAGCTTCTTTAATGCCGTCTCTGTTTCTTTGGATATCTTTTCTTTAGCGTCCGATAAGGTCTTCTGCGTTTCATCGTGGACAGCAGCTAATATTTCTGTTTCCTTATCAAGGCCTTCTTTCTTGAAAACAGCTCTCTTTGCATTCCCGGCTTCCTTGGCCTCATCAATGCGCGCCTTGTAGCCCACCAGCTTTTTCTCTACCTCTTCACCCATGAGCTCTGCTTCACCCTCAAGGCCGGATATTTTTTTCCCCCTTTCCTCCATAACCTTTAAAATAGGCTTGTAAAGAAATACATTAAGGATAAAGATGAGACAAATAAAAAGTCCCATTTGTATAAAAAGGGTATAATCGAGGGCGAGACTTACCATCTCTCATTTGCTCCTAAAAAAACTCGTTAAATAAACTCGAAATACTAAGTAATTTCCTCTAATTTGTCAACATAAAATCTCGGAAGTTTTTAAAAAGGACGGCCTTTCCTGCGACATCCGTTACCTACGCCTTGATTTAAGCCGCTTCTTAATTCTTTCTATGCGCATTTTTACTATTTTATAATTTGGATAGACGCCTTCAATTTCTTTTAAAATTTCGATAGCACCTTTCAGGTCTTCCTTCTCCTCCAAACATGAGGCCGTCTGGAATTTCGATTCAAGCGATGTTGAGGTATTGGGATATTTTTCAATCACTTTTTTATAAGCTTCAATCGCTTCGTCCGGCCTCCCTTCTATGTAATAGCTATTTGCTATTTCGTAGTACACACTCTGTGCAAGTTCTGAATCGGGGAATTTCGATAAAAGAAGAGTAAGTTCAACCCTTTGCTGTTCAAAGTTTTCGAGGTTGAAATAGGCCTTTGCTATTTCATGCTGAAAACGCTCCGACTCCTTGTCTGCACCGTAATAAGAAATAGCCTTTTGATACTCTGCGATAGCCTGTTTAAAATCCTGCACACCGTACATTTCAATATCTGCCAGATGGAGTTGAGCCTGCTTGCATCTTGCACTCCAGGAATAATTATTGAGCAGGTCCCTGAAAGCTCTGGCCGCAGCGTTAAAGTCCTTGAGATAGATATAACTGACTTCTCCTATCCTGAACAACGCTTCCGGTGCAATTTTTGCCTTTTGATAATGGAGAACAACATAACGATACTTTGTTATGGCCTCTTCGTATCTGCCCTCTTTTTTTAACTTTTCCCCTTTATCATAAATGGTCTGCCCTTCATTGGATCCGCAGGAGACAAAAAAGAGGAGGAAGGCAAAAAAAAGAGAGGTAATAAAACCTCTCTCAAAATGCATGCCAGTAAATGATCGGCTAAACTTCGTCTTCTTCATCGTCACCAGGTTCTTCTTTCTCGGCAAGCTTTGCCACACTGACGACTCTTTCTTCGGACTCCATGCCGATCAGTTTTACGCCCTGAGTATTCCTGCCTATAACGGAGATTCCACCCACTTTCATTCTGATAATTTTCCCCTTATCAGTAATCATCATTATCTCATCGTCATCGGTCACCTGGAACATGGCAACCACCTTGCCATTTCTATCCGAGGTCTTTATGGTAATAACACCCTTACCTGCCCTGCTTTGTCCCCTGTATTCTGTCGAAGCGGTTCGCTTACCAAAACCATTTTCAGTTACTGTCATAATTGTCGAGGCATCACCCACAATTTCCATGGCAACCACTTCGTCTCCCTTAGAAAGGTTGATCCCTTTCACTCCTCTTGACGTTCTTCCAATAGCTCGTGCCTGCGCCTCTTCAAAACGAATGGACTGCCCCTCTTTGGTGCCCAGGAAAATGTCTTTGGTACCATCTGTAAGACGTACCGACACAAGGCTGTCTCCTCCATCGAGGTTAATGGCAATTATGCCCCCCACTCTCGGATGGCTATAGGCCATAAGATCCGTCTTTTTAATAATCCCCTTTGACGTCGCCATAATAATGTATCGACCTTCTTCAAAGGTTCTCACAGGAAGGAAGCTGGAAATCTTTTCATCAGGAGAGAGGTTCAGCAGATTGACAATCGCCTTACCCCTTGCCGCCCTTCCCACCTGCGGCAGCTCGTGAACCTTAAGCCAGTAGACCTTGCCTGCATCAGTAAAGAAAAGGATATAGCTGTGTGTGGAAGCGATAAAAAGATGTTCAACAAAGTCTTCCTCCTTTGTCCCCATGCCTGTCTTGCCCTTACCGCCACGCCGCTGGCTTCGATAGAGGCTGACAGCATTTCTCTTAATATAGCCGGTATGAGAGATAGTGACCACCATGTCTTCCTCAACGATAAGGTCTTCCAGACTGATATCGGAGACCTGATCAATGATCTCCGTTCGCCTTTCATCACCGTACTTACCCTTAACTTCCCCAAGTTCATCGGTAATCACACCCATGAGAACCGCCTCATCAGCAAGTATGGTTTTCAGGTAGGCGATTCGCTTCAGCACTTCTTCAAAATCCGCCTGGATCTTTTCCTGCTCCAGACCGGTAAGCCTGTGCAGTCTCATATCAAGGATGGCCTTCACCTGGTTTTCAGAGAAATGGTAAGCGCCGCCAGTCAATCTACTTTCAATGTCCTCTCCGGTGAGCCCCGCCCTCTCAAGCATGGCCTTCACCGGTGCAGTCTGCCATTTTTCTTTAATCAGGCTCTCCTTGGCCTCTGCCGGGCTGGGAGAGCTCTTAATAATCTCAATGACGCGGTCTATATTGGCAAGGGCCACAGCCAGTCCTTCCAGGGTATGGGCCCTCTCCTCTGACTTTCTCAGTTCAAATATCGTTCTTCTGGTAACGACCTCTTTCCTGTGAGCGATGAACTGGATCAATACCTCTTTCAGGCCTAAAAGTTTAGGCTGCCCGTTAACGAGCGCCACCATGTTGACACCGAAGGTACTCTGCATGACGGTATGTTTATAGAGGGCATTGATAACGACCTGTGCAACTTCGTCGCGTTTGAGTTCAATAACGATCCTCATGCCTTCCCTGTCTGACTCATCTCTGAGGTCAGAAATACCTTCAAGTTTTTTCTCCCTCACCAGTTCTGCGATCTTTTCGATTAATCTCGCCTTGTTGACCTGATAGGGAAGTTCAGTGACAATAATACTTTCACGTTCCGTCCTTTTCTGTTTTTCCACAAGGACACGCGCCCGCATCTGAACAATCCCCCTGCCCGTTTCATAGGCAGAGCGGATACCCTCCCTGCCATGAATAAATCCGGCAGTGGGAAAATCCGGGCCGGGAACAATCCCTATGAGTTCATCTGTCGTTATGCCGGGGTTGTTGATTGTCGCAGTAATGGCGTCTATCACTTCTGGAAGATTATGGGGAGGGATATTAGTTGCCATTCCGACGGCAATACCCGAGGAACCGTTGATGAGCAATCCCGGAAGCCTTGTGGGTAAAACGGTAGGCTCCTGAAGAGAGTTGTCATAGTTAGGCGCAAAGGATACCGTCTCCTTATCGAGGTCCTCCAGCATCTCGTGGGTAAGACGCTGCATCCGGATCTCCGTATATCTCATGGCAGCGGCTGAATCGCCATCGATGGAACCAAAGTTTCCCTGACCGTTTACAAGAGGATAGCGGAGAGAAAAGTCCTGCGCCATTCGCACAATGGCATCGTAAACTGCCGTATCACCATGGGGATGGTATTTACCGATAACATCACCCACGACTCTGGCGGATTTCTTGTACGGCTTGTTCCAGTCATTCCCAAGGTCCTGCATGGCAAAAAGGATTCGCCTATGGACCGGCTTCAGGCCGTCTCGCACATCAGGTAAAGCCCTTCCGACGATTACGCTCATGGCATAATCGAGATAGGCTGTTTTCATTTCATCTTCTATATATACGGGGAGATTATTTTCGTTCTGATACATAGATTCCTTCTCTTGTTTTTGATCTGAATTGAGGGGTTATTCTGGCTTTTTTCAAATCGGTTCAGCATAGTAAAAAGGGCCTTGAAAGTCAACGGATTTTTCCCTTTCTGAATCGACAAAAAAGAGGCAAATGGCAACCGGCTCAGCAAGGCATGGTTGTCACGATTTCTGGATAGTTTCATGCCTTGCAGAGACAGGCATGATAAAAAAGGAAGCGTAAGAATTTAGTCTTTTTTGGATCCCATGAAGCGACGGATAAGACGAATTTCCATGAGGCGTTTTTTCAGAGATAGGCTAAAATAGTAGGGTGACTCCATTAGGGTAGCCACTATTTCTTTTGTAGTCATTTATATACTCCAATCAAATATGTTGTTTGCCTCGCTTAAATCGCGATGGCATAATCCGAGCCCCCTCTGGCCCGGATGAACCGGATAAGTGCCTTCACGTAATCAAGTCTTCGTAGCATTGCTTCCAAAGGCGATTGTGCGAAGCTAAATAATATTATGCCAGAAAATCGCAGAACATTATTTCTAGGTTACTAATAATTCTTTACATTATTGATACTTTTTTTACCCTTCTTGCCGGGCCGCTTTTGCAACAGCCGCGGCAACAGCCGGGGCGACCTCCTTATTAAAAACACTGGGGATTACATATTCCTCACTTAGCTCCGACTCCGGAATGACAGAGGCAATCGCCTGAGCTGCCGCCAGCTTCATGGAGGCACTGATCTCATGTGCCTTGGAGTCTAGAACGCCCCTGAATATGCCGGGGAAGCATAAAACATTATTTATCTGATTGATATAATCGGAACGGCCCGTAGCCACTATCCTGGCTACCCCCTCTATATCTTCCGGCGCCACTTCAGGTTCAGGGTTGGCAAGGGCAAAGACGATGGCGTCTGAATTCATATTCTCCACATCCTGCCTGTCAATCAGACCGGGCGCTGAAACACCGAGGAAGAAATCGGCGCCCCTGATGGCATCCTTAAGGCTTCCCATTTCATTTTCAGGATTGCTGTTCTCGGCAAACCACTGCTTCTGGTCGTTCATACCTATCTCTCTGCCCCTGTATATGGCACCAGTCCTGTCGCAACCAATGACGTTTCTTGCGCCTGCGGCCATAATCATCTTTGCGCAGGCAATACCGGCAGCCCCCATGCCGCTTATCACCACCTTCAGGTCCTCCATTTTTTTCCCGACGACCTTAAGGGCGTTCATCAGTGCCGCCAGAGCAACAATGGCGGTGCCGTGCTGGTCATCATGAAAAACGGGTATATCCAGTTCTTCATACAATCTCTGTTCGATTTCAAAACACCGTGGGGCCGCTATGTCTTCAAGGTTGACGCCGCCAAAACCGGGCGATATGGCCTTGACAACATTGACTATTTCATCGACATCGGTGGTATTCAGACATATAGGGTAGGCATCGATATTTGCAAATTCCTTAAAAAGCATCGCCTTTCCTTCCATGACGGGCATGGCCGCCTCGGGACCGATATTTCCCAAACCAAGCACTGCCGTTCCGTCTGTAACGATTGCCACACTGTTTTTCTTGATCGTCAGGTTATAGGCCTTACTTTTGTCCTCATAAATGGCCATGCAGATTCGCGCAACGCCGGGCGTATAGGCCATGGAAAGATCTTCTCTGGTTTTCAGGGGGGCCTTATTCCTGATTTCAATCTTACCCCCAAGGTGCATGAGGAATGTCCTGTCGGAAACATTTACGACTTCAACATAATCGAGCGCGGTTAACGCCTCAACGATCTCTTTACCGTGTTTCTCGTCCCGTGCCCTCACGGTTATGTCCCTGACAACAAGTCCCTTTTCAACATCAACAATATCAACGGCGCCCACATCACCACCATGCTCACCGATGGCAGAGAAAACCTTTCCCAAAATTCCAACCTCACTTTTGAGCTTTGCCCGGATAATAAAGGTAAAACTTGCGCTGGGTCTTCTCATTGATCAACTCCTGTATTTATTTTATTTTCTCAGGGAAAAACTTATCTGCCAGATTTTTATTTTCCGATTCAAGCCCTCTCCTTAAGCGAAGACAGGACTCACATTGACCACACATTCTTTCGTCACCCTCATAACAGCTCCAGACAAGATCAAGAGGGGCGCCGATTTCAAGGGCAAGTTTGATAATCTCCCTTTTGTTAAGTTCCGCCGTTGGAGCAATAACACTTGCCTTCGTTAGTGTCGAGTAGCTCAGTGAGCCATTGACCGCCTCAACAAAAGCCTTAGAGTTATCGGGAAATGTTGCCGCTTCCTCAGCGTTAAATCCTGTGACCACATGATCAGCCTCAAGGGCCTCGCAAAAAGCGGCCGCTATATTGATAAAAACACCGTTCCTGTTTGGCACCCAGACATTTTCAGCTGACTGGCCCGCTTTGCTAAGGTCGTCAAGCTCTGACCTATCCAGGCGTGGCATAGATTCACTCAGTTCCACAAGCGCCGTTGTGGTAAGCTCTTTCAGCCAGGGAAGGTCGATCACCTTATGGTCAACATTGAAGAGTTTCGATATAGCCCCAGCTGCTTCAATTTCCTTTTTTGCCGCCCTCTGCCCATAATCAAAGGTGAGCGTCAGAACAATATCTGTTTCACCGAATACCTTTTTAAAGGATACTGCTGAATCGAGCCCCCCTGAAAGGAGGACAATACTCTTTTTCTTTTTTGAAAGGGCCATCAAATTTATTCTCTATTTCAGTCAACGATTATGCCATAGTCATCGAGGAAAAATAAAGAGGGATTTTACAAACAGGTGTAGTATTGGGTCGAAAGAAGTAGATTGATAGATTTGACAGTTTAAATCCCCCTTAATCCCCCTTTACAAAGGGGGAGATTAACATCCCTCCCTTTCTTAAAGGGAGGTCAGGAGGGATTTAGATATATTGATAGACGTCAGTTTTAATTGTGGGGGGATAAACGTTTTGTCAGATCATGTCTGTTTTTTTCAATTTAAGAATGAATCGAAAAGGGCAACTCCAGATCTAATAAAAAAGGAGAGAGAAATGAAAGCATTGATTACATTATTGATATTGACATTGATACCTTTGATAAGTACTGCCGCCGAGAACAGGTGGACAAATGAATGCCCCGGCGTTTCAGAACGCTATTGCCCCAATGTGGGAAAAACGGGAAACAATAGTTTTAATAACCCGCCAATCTTGCGCGGCAAGAAACTCGGCAAGATCAAGGGTGTCACGTGGCGGCCAAAAGGAAGCACCATTGCCTATGTTGAAGGCGTTTCTGATGCCGGCATTCCTGAGAAAAAAATAAAAGCCCAAAAGGATGCTATTTATTACATTATCGAGGATGGCACAGGGAAGGTATTTTTAAGAAAATGCGTCGACGTTGTTGCCAAATAGCAACCATGTTATTTGGAATATCCTCTCCCCCTCTTGAGGAGGAAGGATTGAAGATTCGCTATATCGGTGGTTTTGCTCAGGCTATGTGGATAGATGGTGAAATCTATTCAACTATCGGGTGAGTACTTGGTTGGCTCAGGTTTACAATCTGAACCTATACACTTCATTCATATGTGCGCTTGGTTCAGCAAAGAACCTGTCGAAGGGCTCATGGTCCGACTGGCTCACCATAACCATCATTCGTCGCACTGAGCTTGCCGAAGTGCCTTGTCGTTAAAAAAAAGATGCTTCGATAAACTCAGCATGACAACTTTGTTGCTTCAAGTTACAAACATGAACCAACAAGAAATCATAACTTCTGAAAGTGTGATTTTTTGACCCTTCCGTTTATAAAACGCTTCCATTAGTCATTTGCAAATGGTATTTATGTCTGATACTATTTATACTATCAATAATTCGTGGATTGTGAAAAATAATGAAGATCTGGAAAAAATGGGGCGCTTTGTAGTTGTGGACTGCCTCAAATTACCGCATCACATCAAAAGCCTATAAAACATATTAGCCATGGAGATGCTTTCATGAAAAAGCTGCTCATTTTGTTTTTTATCACTGCCTATACATTTTGCGCCGCTACTTTGTGGGCCGGGGAACCTTCTTCCCTTGAGTTCAAGTATTATATGCACAAAATCTTTGACAGTTATAACCACGCCGAAATCAGCCATTCCCTGAAAAAATATGATATTGCGGATATACACTTGCGGGATCTGGAAGAATCCATAGCCCTGGCTCAAAAATACATTCCTGAAATAAACAAGGATGGCAGCAAACTTGACAAAAAGCTGTTTATAGACCGTATAACGCAGCTTCAGAGTATGGCAGCCGACCTTAGAGGTGCGGTTAAGTACAGGGCATCTGAGCTATCCAAATCTTTCTCACAAGAAGTTTTCAATATGTGCGTTACCTGTCATAAGGGGGTAAAGCTTGAATACCTTTTCCGCATGCCGTACCGCACTACGTTATTCGGGGAGTATATACATAAGGTGTCAGACCATCTCGATCAGGCAAGAATCTATAGGGAGAGGAAGGATTTAGGCGACAGGGTTGAAAAGCAACTGAAACTTACCACCTATTATATTGATCTTATAAAAACCACCTTTCCGGATGCAGAGCCATCCGGAGTTATTATAGATAGAGGAAAATTTATCCGCCGAATTGAAGAGGTAGAGGGTAAAATACAGAAAGAGATAATTAATAAAAAGAAGGCTAACCTCGAAGATATAAGAAAAGAGCTAAACACTTTGTGTGTTGCCTGTCATGAACCGGAGCGCATAAAGTAATTGCTGTCCTTGAAGGAATTAGGTTGCCCATGATAGCTTAAAAACAATCAAAGCATTTATTGCTAAAAACCGTTTCCCCCTCCGATATTTCTGTCTGGCTTTGTCTGGAAGCTGCATGTTAATCCTTAAATCATCCTATCAGTAAAGAATCCACGCCCAGAGGACGTGGCCTTGCTTTGGCCCTAAAAGGGCCTGATTTTCCTGCTGGCTGCATTTCAGAAAATTCCAGGGCTTTTAACGATTCTTTCCTCTTCAATAAAAACATCCTTCCTCGAAAAGCAGCAGATTTCAAACCGTAATCCTTGAATGATCCATTCCCGAAAGTTATTTAGCTGTGAAAGTCACATCAAATAAAAGGTTCCCTGAATCCATCAACTCCGCATATTAACAAACTGCAAATCCACATCGAGGTCTTTTCCCTTTAAAAGCTGAATGACCTCCTGAAGATCATCAATCTTCTTTGCCGTCACCCGCACCTGATCGTCCTGAATCTGGCTTTGCACCTTCATCTTTGTATCCTTGATGATCTTGTTGATCTCTTTACCCTTTTCCTTGGATATCCCCTGTTTGATGCCCACGACCTGCCGCATCATTTGCCCTGAGGCCTCTGCCTTTGTACCATAATCAAGGGACTTTAAGGAGATTCCCCGCTTGATTATTTTGGATTGTAAAATATCGATGACAGCCTGTAATTTATAATCATCATCGCCAAGAACGGTAATGGAATCCTTTTCCAGGGTAATTTCGCTCTTAGTCCCTTTAAAATCATACCTTTGAGCAATCTCTTTTTTCGCCTGATTGACAGCGTTATCAACCTCCTGCATATCAACCTTTGATACAATGTCAAATGTCGGCATTTCAAAACCTCCTAACAGTTATTTATGGCATGGCTGGCGGCGTCACTATCTCAACCCCTTCAGGGGGAATAAATTCAAATAGTGAATTCTTTAGTCCGTTATTAATTTTAAATTCACTTAATCTAACGGTAGTCACATTATCGTAGAGATCCGTTAACACACTCTTCTTGATGTTGAAGGTCTCCTTGTCCACAGTAAAGACCAGGGTTTTGACTGAGTCCATTTTATCTTTTGGCCTTAAAATTAAAATGTGATCAGCCTCATCACTT